>NZ_JBEAIQ010000032.1:0-87379 GCF_040064335.1 Klebsiella sp. CN_Kp088
GTGCCCACACAGATTGTCTGATAAATTGTTAAAGAGCAGTTGCAACGCGGCTTTCGCTCACCGTTGCGAGGTCCCGTATAATACGTTTTCCTCATTCAGAGTCAAGCGCTTATTTCGCTTTTCTCTGTCGGTTTTCAGCATCACATTTCGCTACTGAAACCCTGCTGACCCGGCGGCTTGTTTGCCGTTGTTCCGTGTCAGTGGAGGCGCATTATAGGGAGTAATTCTGAAGTGACAAGCATAAATTCAAAAAAACAATTCAAGCGCTCACTTTTCAACCAAATTAACGTTTGAACTTTAATTCTTGCCTGGTTTTTAAACAAAAACGAGCCCAAAGGGCCCGTTTTTGTCGTTTTGTGACTTACTGCACTGCTACGATGCGGTCGTCTTTCACCACCAGCTCGACGGTTTTCCCCGGAACCAGCTCGCCAGACAGGATTTGCTGAGCTAACGGGTTCTCTATCTGTTGCTGGATGGCACGTTTCAATGGACGCGCGCCGTATACCGGGTCGTAGCCATTTTCGCTCAACAGCTTCAACGCCTCATCGGACATATGCACTTCATAGCCGCGCTCTTCCAGACGTTTATACAAACGCTGCAGTTGGATCTGCGCAATAGAAGCAATATGTTTTTCACCCAACGGATGGAAGACCACCACTTCATCGATACGGTTGATAAACTCCGGACGGAAGCGCTGGCTAACCACGCCAAGCACCAGATCCTTCATATGACCGTAGTCCAGCTCGCCGAAACGTTCCTGAATCAGATCGGAACCGAGGTTAGAGGTCATGATGACAACCGTATTACGGAAGTCGACCGTTCTCCCCTGCCCGTCGGTCAGGCGACCATCGTCAAGCACCTGCAGCAGAATGTTAAATACATCCGGATGCGCTTTTTCCACTTCATCCAACAGGATGACGGAATAAGGACGACGACGAACCGCTTCGGTCAGATAGCCGCCCTCTTCGTAACCCACGTATCCCGGAGGCGCACCGACCAGACGCGAGACGGAGTGTTTCTCCATAAATTCGGACATATCGATACGCACCATCGCGTCGTCGCTGTCGAACATAAAGTTAGCCAGCGTTTTGCAAAGCTCGGTTTTACCCACCCCGGTCGGGCCGAGGAACAGGAACGAACCAATAGGCCGGTTCGGGTCAGACAGCCCGGCGCGGCTACGGCGAATGGCGTTGGATACCGCTTCAACCGCTTCATCCTGGCCAATGACGCGGTGATGCAGATCCTGTTCCATACGCAACAGTTTTTCGCGCTCGCTTTCCATCATGCGCGCCACCGGAATACCGGTCCAGCGCGCCAGCACTTCGGCAATCTCGGCATCGGTTACTTTGTTACGTAACAGGCGCATCGTTTTGCCTTCAGACTGGGTGGCTGCCGCCAGCTGTTTTTCCAGCTCCGGAATTTTACCGTATTGCAGTTCGGACATCCGCGCGAGGTCGCCAAGACGTCGTGCTTGTTCGATAGCAATTTTGGCTTGTTCCAGCTCAGCTTTAATAGTCTGCGTACCGGAGAGCGATGCTTTTTCCGCTTTCCACTCTTCTTCCAGCACCGAATACTGACTTTCTTTGTCCGCCAGCTCTTCATTAAGCATATCGAGACGCTTCAGGCTCGCTTCATCCGCCTCTTTCTTCAGCGCCTGCTGTTCCAGCTTCAACTGGATGATACGGCGATCGAGACGGTCCAGCTCTTCCGGCTTCGAGTCGATCTGCATACGGATGCTGGATGCTGCTTCATCGATAAGGTCGATGGCTTTATCCGGCAACTGACGGTCGGCAATATAGCGATGCGACAGGGTCGCCGCCGCCACGATGGCCGGGTCAGTGATCTGCACGTGGTGGTGCAGTTCATAACGTTCTTTCAGACCGCGCAGTATGGCGATGGTATCTTCTACCGTCGGCTCGGCAACGAACACTTTCTGGAAACGACGTTCCAGCGCGGCGTCTTTTTCAATGTACTGGCGGTATTCGTCAAGGGTGGTGGCGCCGACGCAGTGCAGTTCACCGCGCGCCAGGGCCGGTTTCAGCATGTTGCCGGCATCCATCGCGCCGTCGGCTTTACCCGCGCCGACCATGGTGTGCAGCTCATCGATAAACAGGATAACGTTGCCTTCCTGTTTCGCCAGATCGTTCAGCACACCTTTCAGACGCTCTTCGAATTCACCGCGATATTTCGCCCCGGCCACCAGCGCGCCCATATCCAGCGCCAATACCCGACGGCCTTTCAGCCCTTCAGGTACTTCGCCGTTGACGATACGCTGCGCCAGTCCTTCGACGATTGCCGTTTTACCCACCCCGGGTTCACCAATCAGCACCGGGTTGTTTTTAGTACGGCGCTGAAGTACCTGGATGGTACGACGGATCTCTTCATCACGGCCGATCACCGGGTCCAGTTTGCCTTGTTCGGCACGCTCGGTCAGATCGACGGTAAATTTTTTCAATGCCTGACGTTGGTCTTCAGCACCCTGATCGTTCACGCTTTCACCTCCGCGCATTTGTTCAATCGCCTGAGTCACATTGGCGGTTGTTGCTCCGGCAGATTTCAGCAGGTCGGTCAGCGTACCGCGTGATTCAAGCGCCGCCAGAACGAACAGTTCTGACGAAATAAAGTTATCCTTTCTCTTTTGCGCCAGCTTGTCGCAAAGATTGAGAATACGCACCAGATCCTGAGACGGCTGGACGTCGCCGCCGGTACCTTCTACCTGCGGTAAACGGCTCAGCGCCTGTTCGATTTGGCTGCGTAACGCCACGGCGTTAACACCCGCCGAGGTTAATAAAGGATGCACCGATCCCCCTTCCTGATTCAGCAAGGCGCTCATTAGATGAAGTGGTTCGATGAATTGATTGTCGTGCCCGAGTGCTAGCGACTGGGCATCGGCAAGAGCAAGCTGGAATTTATTAGTAAGACGATCCAGACGCATAACTCCTCCCATAAACAGGTCAAATTTGCTACTGGAGATTAAATGAGGTCATCCCTCAATTATTCAAGGTTAAAGACCTGAACTATGTGAAAAATAAGTTTGCCTTCTGGATCGTCTTGATTCTCTAGGTTATATCAGCCAAATGAAACTTGCCATACGACCTGTGGTCTTGTCGCGACGATAAGAGAAAAAATCATCTTTTTCACTTAGAGTGCAACGATCGCCGCCGAAAATCTGCTCCACGCCGACGTTAGCCAGGCGCTGACGAGCCAATTGATAAATATTAGCAAAATATTTTTCACCGGCAGGACGGAAGGCGCTCTGCGCCTGGGCATCTTTGGCGATGAAAGCCTCTCGCACTTCCGCACCGACTTCAAACGCCTCAGGGCCAATTGCCGGACCAAGCCAGGCCAGAATATTTTCCGGTTTATCATTAAAGCAGGCGACTGTTTCTTCCAGAACGCCTTCACATAAGCCGCGCCATCCGGCATGCGCCGCCGCCACCTCGGTTCCGGCGCGGTTACAGAACAGCACCGGCAGGCAGTCCGCGGTCATCACCGCACAAACGGTACCCGGCGTATTACAGTATGACGCATCGGCGCGTTTTGACACGTACGGCCCGCCATCCAATTTTAGTACCGTGGTGCCATGCACCTGCTCCAGCCACACCGGATAAGAGGGTAATCCGCCAGCGGCAAACATCCGCCGGCGGTTTTCTTCGACATGCAGGAGATCGTCGCCGCAATGGGCGCCAAGGTTCAACGAGTCATACGGAGGCAGGCTCACGCCGCCCACACGGGTAGAACTACAGGCCGCCACGCCTTTCGGCATAGGCCACTGCGGAACAATCAGCTTTGTCATAACCAGTCAATATCGTCCTTATGGGCTTCAAAATCGGCGCGCATGGCGTCGATCAGTTCCACCATATCCTGCGGGATCGGCGCATGCCATTCCATCTCAATACCGGTAACTGGGTGATACAGACGCAGCATGGTCGCGTGTAATGCCTGGCGATCGAATTTGCGCAGCGCGCTGATGAACTCGTCCGATGCCCCTTTCGGCGGACGCGGGCGGCCGCCGTAAACCTGATCGCCCACCAGCGGATGGGTAATATGCGCCATATGGACGCGAATCTGGTGGGTACGGCCGGTTTCCAGGCGCAGGCGCAAACGGGTATGGATTCGGAAATGTTCCATAATGCGGTAATGGGTCACCGCCGGTTTCCCCATCGGGTGAACCGCCATATGCGTGCGCTTGGTCGGGTGACGGCTGATGGGTTCTTCAACCGTACCGCCAGCGGTCATGTGGCCGATGGCCACCGCTTCATACTCACGGGTAATTTCGCGCAGCTGCAGTGACTCGACCAGACGCGTTTGCGCCGGAATAGTCTTCGCCACGACCATCAGGCCGGTGGTGTCTTTATCCAGACGGTGGACAATTCCCGCGCGCGGTACATCGGCAATGGGCGGATAGTAATGCAGCAGCGCATTCAGCACAGTACCGTCAGGGTTGCCCGCACCAGGGTGCACAACCAAATCACGTGGTTTGTTGATGACCAGGATGTCGTCATCTTCATAGACGATATTGAGCGGAATATCCTGCGGTTCAAAACGCACGTCTTCCTCGATCTCAACATCGATAGAGACGGCTTCGCCGCCAAAAACTTTTTCTTTCGGCTTGTCGATGACGTTGCCGTTTACCAGCACGCGCTGGTCAAGGATCCATTCTTTTATCCGCGAACGTGAATAATCCGGGAACAATTCGGCCAAAGCCTGATCTAAGCGTTGACCGAGTTGGTTTTCGGACACCGTTGCGGTGAGTTGTACTCGTTGTGCCATATACAGCTTCTTCGTTTAACGTTGGGTTTTACGGCTTTGCCGTTTAATATAGTGTGCTATTGTAGCTGGTCTTAATCGGGAGCAGGAACAGAGATTCTCCCGCATAAACATTTTGAGGAAGTCAAAACGTCATGACGCGCATGAAATACCTGGTGGCAGCAGCCACACTGAGCCTGGCTTTGGTGGGTTGCTCTGGCTCAAAGGAGGAGGTGCCTGATAATCCGCCGAATGAAATTTACGCGACCGCCCAGCAAAAGTTGCAGGACGGTAACTGGAAACAGGCAATAACGCAACTGGAAGCGTTGGATAATCGCTATCCATTTGGTCCTTACTCCCAACAGGTACAGTTGGACCTGATTTATGCGTATTACAAAAATGCCGATTTGCCGCTGGCTCAGGCCGCAATCGATCGTTTCGCTCGTCTGAATCCTACGCATCCAAACATTGACTATGTCATCTATATGCGCGGCCTGACTAACATGGCCCTTGATGACAGCGCTCTACAGGGCTTCTTCGGCGTCGATCGTTCCGACCGCGACCCGCAGCACGCTCGCGACGCATTCAATGATTTCTCGAAGCTGGTTCGCGGTTATCCGAACAGCCAGTACGCCACTGACGCCTACAAGCGTCTGGTGTTCCTGAAAGATCGTCTGGCGAAGTATGAGCTATCGGTGGTGGATTATTACACCGACCGCGGCGCCTGGGTTGCCGTTGTGAACCGCGTTGACGGTATGCTGCGTAACTACCCGGATACGCAGGCCACTCGCGATGCGCTGCCGAAGATGGAAAACGCCTATCGTCAGATGCAAATGAACGCGCAGGCTGACAAAGTCGCCAAAATCATCGCCGCCAACGGCAAAAACACCTGAGGGTGATAACAGAAAGCAAAACGGCAGCCCCTGGGCTGCCGTTTTTTTATTCAATGAACACCAGCGCTGAAGCGGTTTAGCGCCGAGTTAACTCATCAAATATGGCCCCCTTTCTTCATTTCGACAAGTAAAATCTCATCCGTTCCTGTCCTGTCTCACAAAATGAATTCGTTGACAAAAAGTGACATTTAAATGTGATTTAGATCACACATTTTGACATTAGGCGAGGTATGCTGGGTTCACCAAGACGGGAAAGACAAGAGGTAAAATTTATGACAATGAACATTACCAGTAAACAAATGGAAATTACTCCGGCAATCCGCCAGCATGTCGCAGACCGTCTCGCCAAACTGGATAAATGGCAAACTCATTTAATCAACCCGCACATCATTCTCTCTAAGGAGCCGCAGGGTTTTATTGCTGACGCAACCATCAATACGCCGAACGGTCATCTGGTTGCCAGCGCGCGTCATGAAGACATGTACGCCGCCATTAACGAATTGATCAACAAGCTGGAACGGCAGCTGAATAAAGTGCAACACAAAGGGGAAGCCCGCCGCGCCGCCACATCGGTGAAAGAGGCAGGCTTTGTGGAAGAAGAAGAGTAATCCTTAACTTAAGTTGTGTCATGCCACGCGCCTTCGGGCGCGTTTTTCGTTTTTTAATTGACAGGATGAAAACAGTACAGGTACTGTAATCCACACTAACCTAAGGAATTCATCGTGAAACGACTCCCGTTCTTCTTCGCATTCTTTTTTACCTTCCCCTGACTGGGAGGCGGTTCGTCGTATAAGAAAGAATGCGAAGACGAATAACAAGGCCTCCCACGCGGGAGGCCTTTTTTATTGATAACAAGAAAGGCAACACAATTATGACCGAGGAAAACCCATTACTGGCCCTGCGCGACAAAATAAGCGCCCTGGATGAAAAACTGCTCGCGCTGCTGGCTGAACGCCGCGGCCTGGCGGTAGAAGTCGGGAAAGCGAAGCTGGAATCGCACCGTCCAGTACGCGATATCGACCGCGAACGCGACCTGCTGGAGCGTTTAATGACGCTTGGCAAAAAGCATCATCTGGACGCCCACTACATTACCCGCCTGTTCCAGCTGATTATTGAAGACTCCGTTCTTACCCAGCAGGCGCTACTGCAGCAGCATCTTAATAAGATTAACCCCCGCTCCGCGCGTATCGCCTTCCTTGGGCCTAAAGGCTCGTATTCACATCTTGCCGCGCGCCAGTACGCCGCGCGTCATTTTGAGCAATTTATCGAAAGCGGCTGCGCGAAATTCGCCGATATCTTTGAGCAGGTCGAAACCGGTCAGGCCGATTACGCCGTCGTGCCGATTGAAAACACCAGCTCCGGCGGGATCAACGATGTGTACGATCTGCTGCAGCATACAAGTCTGTCGATCGTCGGCGAACTGACGCTACCAATCGATCACTGTGTGCTCGTTTCATCCTCAACGGACGCTGATAAGATCGAGACCGTTTATAGCCATCCGCAGCCGTTCCAGCAATGCAGCCAATATTTAAGCCGCTATCCGCACTGGAAAATCGAGTACACCGAGAGCACCTCAGCGGCGATGGAAAAAGTCGCGCAGGCAAAATCCCCCTCCGTTGCCGCGCTGGGTAGCGAGGCCGGCGGCGCGCTGTACGGGCTGCAGGTGCTGGAGCACTGCCAGGCTAACCAGACGCAAAACATCACTCGTTTCCTGGTACTGGCGCGTAAAGCGGTGAACGTATCCGATCAGGTGCCGGCGAAAACGACGTTGTTAATCGCCACCGGCCAACAGGCTGGCGCGCTGGTTGAAGCGCTACTGGTGCTGCGCAACCACAACCTGATCATGAGCAAGCTGGAATCACGCCCCATCCACGGTAACCCGTGGGAAGAGATGTTTTATCTGGATATTCAGGCCAATCTGGAATCCCTTCCGCTACGTAAAGCCTTAAAAGAGCTGGCCGAAATTACCCGTTCGATGAAAGTACTGGGCTGTTACCCAAGCGAAAACGTCGTGCCGGTCGACCCGGCTTAACGTTCAATAAATTGCCGTTTCTTCATCCCTGCCACCGCAACCGGCAGGGTGAAGATGGCGCCGGAAAGCGGATATTGCGCCACTTCGTCGGCGTCCATATTTTCCCGGGTGGTAGTGATGTAGAGCGTTTTCATATCCGCGCCGCCGAAACACACCATCGTGGGACAACGCACCGGTAAGCGATACTCTTCCAGTTGTTCTCCGTTCGGCGAAAAACGGGCAATCCGCCAGCCGTCAAACATCGCGCTCCAGTAACAGCCTTCTTCATCAACCGCCGCACCGTCAGGGATCCCCTCTCCCGGATGGAAACGACGAAACACTTCCCGTATGCCCGGCTCGCCCTGCTCATCCAGCGGCGTGCGGTAAATCACCGCGTTCGGCGTATCGGAGGTATACATCCAGCGCTTATCGTCGCTAAACGCCAGACCATTAGCACCATGAATATCGCACTGCACCACCTTTGGCGTCAGGTCGTTATCAATACGCACCAGCAGCGCGCCATTGTAATCCCCCGGCCCCCAGAAGGTCCCTGCGTAAAAACGGCCATCCCGATCGGTACCGCCGTCGTTAAAACGCGCGAGATCCGGGTTACTTGGGTTATCACAGATTTTGCGTTGCAGCAGACCACGGGCATCACAAAGCCAGATACCGCTACGTAAGGCGACGATAAAACCTCCCTTCTCGCGCAGAGCAAAGCAGCCCACTTCTTCGGGAAATTGCAGGACCTGGTGTTCTTTATTGCGTGTATCGTAGCGGTGAATTTCGCACTCCAGAATATCCGCCCAGTACAGTGCCTGCTCGGCATCGCTCCAGGTTGGGCATTCCGGCAGGTGCCCGACGTAATCAAACAGCGGTTGCGGTTGAGCCATCTTTTCATCCCTATAAAAAAGCCAGCGGGTTACCCCTCTGGCTTTATTGTATACACGTTTAGCGGACTTACTGTCGATTATCATTCGCCTGACGCAGCAGCGTGCGGCTTTCGCTCTGGAAGCGCTGGGCGTAATCGCCAAACCAGTGTTCGACTTTACGGAAGCTGTCGATAAACGCCTGCTTATCGCCCTGCTCCAGCAGACCAATCGCTTCGCCGAACCGCTGGTAGTAGCGCTTAATTAACGCCAGATTATTTTCTGACGACATAATGATGTCGGCATACAGCTGCGGATCCTGGGCAAACAGACGCCCCACCATCGCCAGCTCCAGTCGATAAATCGGCGAAGAGAGCGCCAATAGTTGCTCAAGACGAACGTTCTCTTCAGCCAGATGCAGGCCATAGGCGAAAGTGGCAAAGTGACGCAACGCCTGAATAAACGCCATGTTCTGATCGTGCTCAACGGCGCTGATGCGGTGCAGTCGCGCGCCCCAGACCTGAATCTGTTCAAGGAACCACTGGTACGCTTCCGGCTGACGCCCGTCGCAGTAAACCACCACCTGTTTCGCCAGGCTGCCGCTATCCGGACCAAACATCGGGTGCAATCCCAATACCGGGCCATTATGCGCTGCCAGCATCGCCTGCAGCGGCTCGGCTTTGATGGAAGCCAGATCGACCAGAATGCAATCCGCTGGCAACGGCGGCAGACGCGAAATCGTCTCTGCTGTGGTATGGATCGGAACGCTGACGATAACCATCCCGGCATCGGCGACAATCTCTGTCGCCCGCGGCCAGTCTTCTTTTTCCAGTACCCGCACCTGATAGCCTGACAGCGTCAGCATCTTCTCAAACAGACGCCCCATCTGCCCGCCGCCGCCAACAATAACCACCGGGCGCAGGTTCGGGTGCAGCGTTTTGAAGCCTTTGTCGTTTTCACTTGAATACGATTCGCGCATCACCCGACGCAGGACATCCTCGATAAGATCCGGCGGCACACCGAGCGCCGCCGCCTCTTCCCGGCGGGAAGCCAGCATCGCGGCTTCGCGTTCCGGTACATAAATCGGCAGGCCATATTTACTCTTAACCTCGCCAACTTCCGCCACCAACTCCAGGCGCTTTGCCAGCAAATCAAGCAGCGCCTTATCAACTTCATCAATTTGATCGCGCAATGCGGTCAGTTCAGCAACCATACAATCCTCTTAACCCAGACGTGCCGCCAGATGTCCGCGCAAATCGCTATCGAGCTCGCGCAGCAGTGCATCGGTAGTTTCCCAGCTGATGCAGGCATCGGTGACGGATACGCCGTACTTCATATCGCAACGGGGCTGCTCAGAAGACTGATTGCCTTCGTGGATATTGCTCTCAATCATCAGGCCAATGATGGAACGGTTGCCATCTTTGATCTGCGCGACGACGGATTCCGCAACCGCCGGCTGACGACGGTAGTCTTTATTGGAATTACCATGACTGCAATCTATCATCAGCGACGGTTTCAGTCCCGCCTGCGCCATCTCTTTTTCGCACTTCTCAACGTCTTCCGGGCCGTAGTTTGGCGCTTTACCGCCGCGCAGAATGACGTGACCATCCGGATTCCCCTGGGTCTGCAGCAGGCAAACCTGGCCGGCCTGGTTGATGCCGACGAAGCGGTGCGGCATCGCGGCGGCGCGCATGGCGTTGATCGCCGTCGCCAGGCTGCCATCGGTACCGTTTTTAAAACCAACCGGCATCGACAGACCGGATGCCATTTCACGGTGAGTCTGCGATTCAGTGGTACGCGCGCCGATGGCGGACCAGCTGAACAGATCGCCAAGGTACTGTGGGCTATTTGGATCGAGCGCTTCTGTCGCCAGCGGCAGGCCCATATTGACTAAATCAACCAGCAGGCGACGCGCTATCTTGAGACCGCCTTCCACATCAAACGAGCCATCCATGTGCGGATCGTTAATCAACCCTTTCCAGCCAACAGTGGTACGTGGCTTTTCAAAATAGACGCGCATCACCAGGTAGAGGCTATCGCTGACCTCTGCGGCAAGGGCTTTAAATCGACGAGCATATTCGATAGCAGCTTCCGGATCGTGGATTGAGCAAGGACCACAGACCACCAACAGACGCGGATCGCGGCCGGCAATAATGTTGGAAATAGTCTGACGGGAGTGCGCGATCTGCGCTTCCTGCTCCACGGTTAACGGGAATTCGGCTTTCAGCTGATCCGGGGTAATCAGAACTTGTTCATCGGTAATATGTACGTTATTCAGCGCGTCTTTTTGCATGATGGCGATCCTGTATAGCTCGTTTGCGATAGTCGTTGCCTCAGCGGGCATGACGTAACCATACCATATAAAGTAAAGATATCAATCCATATTACGTAAACATTACTTTACAACAGCAAAATAATTGGCACCGGATTGCCAGTAAAGTGTTCATATAAATGTACACATGGCGAAGACTCTTTTTTGCCGCCGCGTTTTACTCATTCCTTTACTAAAATTCCTGGTAAGGATTATCTCAAAGCGGCCGGGGCAGCTAATGACGCTTTTTGCCAATAATGCTATTCTCCGCTCAGGCAACTGCGAACTGCGTTTCCCGTGCAATAACGATTTGACGGACCCGTTAATGAAAGAGTTTTACCGTCTATTTTTGCTTTTCTTTTTGCTCATCGCGGGAGTTCCCGCTTTTGCCGCTGAGACATCTGAGAACGTTCGCGCCATAGTTTCGGGGATTGTGACTTATACGCGCTGGCCAAATTTATCCGGCCCGCCGAAGTTATGCGTTTTTTCCACCTCCCGATATATCCGCAGTTTGGCTCAGGAAGCGCCGGAAAATTTACCTTATCAACCGGTGATAGTTCGAAATTCACAGGAAGCCCTAAAGGCCAGCTGCGACGGTTTGTATTTCGGCAGTGAAACCCCGGATCAGCAGTCTGCATTAACAAAAAAATATGGCTCCCGTCCTCTATTACTCATAGCGGAACAAAATACCGATTGCTCTTTTGGCAGCGCTTTTTGCTTGCTCATAAATGACGATAGGGTGAGGTTTTCCGTTAATCTGGATGTCCTGACGCATAGCGGTGTACGGGTCAATCCGGACGTACTGATGCTTGCCCGGAAGAAATCACATGAATAAGGATTTTTCTCAGGCCCCGCGCCCCACTTTCAAAAACGCGTTACGCCGAATCAGTATGATAAGCGTAGTGATTTCGATGACGCTGGTCTGGCTTTTGCTCAGCGCCGCCTCCGTCATTACGTTAAAACAGTACGCGCAAAAAAATCTTGAGCTCACCGCGGCAACCATGGGCCGCAGCCTCGAAGCGGCACTGGTTTTTGGCGATGCCACCGCCGCAGAAGATACGCTGGCGACGCTTGGCAGACAGGGGCAATTTTCCGAAGCCACGCTTCTGGACAGCCATCAGCGTCATTTCGCCGACTGGCGTAATGACGCCTTAGTTAAAAACGAAAAATTCAGTGGTTATATTAGTAAATGGCTGTTTCCTGAACCGACTGTCCAGCCAATCTGGCATCAGGGGAAAATAATCGGTGAGCTTCGTCTGAAGGCTCTCGATCGGTTAATCAGTCATTTTCTCGGTACTTCGCTGATCGTTTTGACCGGCAGTATTCTGCTGGCGTCCGTTATCGCCCTGATGCTTACCCATTCTCTGCATCGCGGTATTGTCGCCGCGCTGCAAAGTATTACCGAAGTGGTACATGATATCCGCGAAAACCGCCATTTCTCGCGCCGTGTACCGGAAGAACGTATTGAGGAATTCCATCTCTTTGCCCAGGACTTCAATAGCCTGCTGGGAGAAATGGAGGATTGGCAGCGTCAACTGCAGGCTAAAAATGCGCAACTGCTGCGCAGCTCGTTGCATGATCCACTAACGGGATTGGCGAATCGCGCGGCGTTTCGCAACGTCATCGGTAAGCTAATGGACGATGACGCGGCACGTCATAGTTCGGCGCTGCTGTTTCTTGACGGCGATAATTTCAAACTCATTAACGATAACTGGGGGCACGCTGCCGGCGATAAAGTCCTTATTGAGGTCGCCAGCCGCCTGATGGCATTCGTTGGCGACCAACATCAGGCATGGCGTCTGGGCGGCGATGAATTCGCCATTTTACTGCACGATGTGCATACCGAAACCGAAGTCCAGGCGCTTTGCGCAACGCTGTCCGAACAGTTTCTTCAGCCATTCAACCTCCACAATGGCCACACGGCAACGCTCTCTTTGAGTATTGGCTATGCTTTGACCTGGGAACACACCTCGGTGGAGGAGCTGCAGGAACTGGCCGATCAGAATATGTATCGGATGAAAAACCAGCGTTTTCATCACACACAAAAATAAGAAGGAATGACTATGCTCAGGCAATTTATTGCGCCCACTCTTCTGGCTGCTTTTCTCCTCACTGGGTGCCAGGCGCCAGGTAAGTTCTCGAAAGAACAGGTCGCAGCAATGAAGTCTTACGGCTTTACCGAAGCCGCCGGTGATTGGTCCTTAGGTTTGTCTGACAGCATTCTGTTTGACAAAAACGACTATCGCCTGCGTCCCGACAGCCAGCAGCAAATCCACAGTATGGCCGCACGGTTAGCTGAAACCGGTATTACCCATAGCCGTCTTGAAGGTCATACCGATAACTACGGCGAAGACAGCTACAACGAAGCGCTGTCATTAAAGCGCGCCAACAGCGTGGCGGATGCCTGGGCTGAAGGCGCGAAAATTCCGCGCAGTAATTTAACCACCCGCGGGTTAGGTAAAAAGTACCCCATCGCCAGCAACAATACCGCGGCAGGCCGTGCTGAAAACCGCCGTGTTACCGTGGTGATCAGCACGCCTTAAGCGCGTTAGTCTACCGACTTAACCAGCCTCATCGCTGAAGCCGCGCGCCAGCGCAGGTAATCAACCACGAGGCACGCCGCGAGGCTGACGCCCATCAGCGGCACCGCCAGCCCGAGCAGGAGCGCTATTAACAGCGCAAGCGCCCGGGCAGCGACACTTAGTCCCAGCCACGCTTGCACCAACGTTTGTGCAGGATTAAACGCACTCTGCGCCGGACGGCGGATCCACCACAGGCGATAGCCGACGACGATCATGACGCACAGGGCCAACCCGAATACCACCAACAGCAACTGGTTCGCCAACCCGAACAGTATTCCCATATGAAAATCGACGCCCCAACGGGTCAGCTTAGCCATCAGCGGGAAATCGCTAAAGCGGGTACGATCCACGACTTGTAACGTCTCGCCATCGATGGCCACAGCATCGACCCGCGTCGGCCAGCTACGGTCAATTTCATTCACCGTCCACGCCATCCCCGCGCTTTTTGGCGGCCGGATCTCCAGCTTGCTGGCCGTTAGACCTGCGGCCTGCGCCACCTGCAATACGCTATCGAACCGATCCGCAGTCACTTTCACCTGTGGCTCATCCATTGCCATATGCGCCATGTGGTGCCCGGCGTGCGGATCGGGCGGCATCGCCTCCCCGCCATGAAGTTGCGTATTGACCTGCGGCGTTAGCCAGCCAAACGCGGCGCGCATCTTATCGACGTTACCGCCCGCCCACTGCGACCAGGTTAAGCCGGTGGCGGAAAACAGTAACATGCCGACCAGTAACATCCAGCCCAGCGTCACGTGCAGACGTCGGGTATTTTGCAGCCTATTGTGTATCCGCCGCTTCGGACGGGTCATCGCCCATAGCGCAATACCGCCCAACGCCGCAACCCACATCCAGGAGGCCGCCAGTTCGCTGTACAGTCTGCCGCCGTCGCCCAACAGCAAGGATTTATGCGCGTAATCAATCCACTGGCGCAGCGGTAAAATACCGCTGGTACCGTAAACCGTCAGATCGCCTTTGACTCGTAGTGTCACCGGGTCAACAAAAATAGCCCGGTTTTCTGATTCCCCCAGCCGCGGGTCGGCAAACAGCACCCGCGTCGTTTCGCCGGCGGTAATACCCGGGCGCACGGCCTGCAGGCGGAGGTTGTTTTGCGTAGCCTCTTTGGCGACGGCAATTTGCGCGCTAAGCGGCTGTCTTTCGCCGTTGAGCGAACCCTGTAAGGCCTCATGGTACAGCCAGTTTTCTAGTTGCGGCGTGGCGACATACAGCGTGCCGGTCAAGGCCGCGACAAAGATAAATGGTCCAATAAACAGACCAATATAGAAATGGAGGCGCCGCAGCAGGTTTAACCATGCCGCGCGCGAGGTGCAGGTTGTCATACTCTTCCTTTTTTAAAGCAAAAGAGGTCGTTGCGCAGTACGCAGATTCATTTTTATTAAAGGGAAAAAGCAGACAGCCGCGGCGGCGCGCGGGTTTCAGGATAGAGCCAGGGGAAGTAGTGCCAGTGTTTTAATACCGGGCGAGAAGCCGGCAGCCGAATGCGCCGCAGGATCATGGCGAAGAACAGCGCCAGCGCGAACAGCAGCCCCGGTACGTGCGCTAATAGCACGCAATAGCCGCAGGCTTCGGCGTGATCAACCGGCATGCTATGCGCCGGCTGTGACGCGCTGTCAGCGCCGTGCATCATTACCATCTCATGCCCGGACATCCCATCATGAGACTCGCCCATCGGCATAGCATGATGCATGCCCGGCATCGCACTCATGGGGTCTTTCTGTAGCGAAACGGAGATCAGCGGCGCCACCACGATCAGCAGGATCGCAAACAGCGCCAGCCAGGCGGCCCGCCGTTGCAATGCTGATTGTGAGAAAATAGTGCCGTTCACCGCCCCTCCGAAATCCGGGCGATATTGTAATTGATTTACATCAAAATAGTTAAAATTTAGATAAAAAAAGGGCCAGCCATCTGGCCAGCCCTTTCTATCAGGATGTCGCGAAAGCGAATCTTAGTTAAGACGCTCTTTGATACGAGCAGACTTACCGGTACGCTCACGCAGGTAGTACAGTTTAGCTTTACGTACAGCACCACGACGTTTAACAGCAATGCTGTCAACTACCGGAGAGTGAGTCTGGAAGACACGCTCAACGCCTTCGCCGTTGGAAATTTTACGAACAGTGAATGCAGAGTGCAGACCGCGGTTACGAATAGCGATAACCACGCCCTCGAATGCCTGCAGACGTTTTTTGGAACCTTCAACAACCCATACTTTCACTTCCACGGTATCACCCGGACGGAAGGAAGGTACGTCCTGCTTCATCTGTTCTTGTTCAAGTTGCTTAATAATGTTGCTCATAATTTAATCTCTTATCCTGGGTAAACTGATATTGGGGGCTCACGCCTGCCCATCATGTTTATGCTGCTGTTGCGCGTGTTCGCTTTTGAACTGCGCCAGCAACTTTGCTTGCTCTTCAGTCAGAGCCAGGTTTTCCAGAAGTTCAGGTCTTCTAAGCCAGGTGCGGCCCAGCGACTGCTTCAGACGCCAGCGACGTATCTCAGCATGGTTCCCCGACAGCAATACTGGCGGTACTTCCATCTCTTCTAACACTTCAGGACGGGTATAGTGCGGGCAATCCAGCAACCCATCAGCAAAGGAATCTTCCGTTGCTGATGCTTCATGTCCCAGTACTCCCGGAATGAACCGGGAAACGGAGTCAATCAGCGTCATTGCCGGTAACTCACCACCGCTGAGAACGTAATCGCCGATTGACCATTCTTCGTCAATTTCGGTTTGGATTACGCGCTCGTCTATCCCTTCGTAGCGACCGCACACCAGAATCAGTTTCTGATTCGTTGCCAGTTCGCTGACGCCCGCTTGATCAAGCTTGCGTCCCTGAGGTGACAGATAAATCACCTTTGCGCCTTCACCTGCCGCGGCTTTTGCTGCATGAATGGCATCCCGTAAGGGTTGAACCATCATTAGCATCCCCGGTCCGCCGCCGTAAGGACGATCGTCCACGGTACGGTGCCGGTCATGAGCGAAGTCGCGAGGACTCCAGCTTTCGATGCTCAGCAGGCCATTTTTTACTGCCCGGCCAGTTACCCCGTAATCGGTAATTGCGCGGAACATTTCAGGAAACAGGCTAATTATGCCAATCCACATAGCGCCGTCTTTTACCGTTTATCCGGAGAATTTAAAAACCAGGATCCCAATCTACTTCGATAGTACGAGTAGCGAGATCGACTTTCTTGATAACCTGCCCATCGAGGAACGGAACCAACCGCTCCTTGATGCCAAATGCATCTTTCAGGTTTGCCTTGATGACGAGAACGTCATTCGACCCGGTTTCCATCATATCAATGACTTTACCCAGGCTATAGCCTTCGGTGGTAACTACCTGGCAACCCATCAGGTCTTTCCAGTAATAGTCGCCCTCTTCCAGCGCCGGCAGCTGCGATGAATCAACGATAATTTCGCAATTAGTCAGGAGATTCGCCGCATCACGATCGTCAATGCCTTTCAGCTTGATGATGATGTCCTGATTGTGGTGGCGCCAGCTTTCCAGCTCAACAACCTGCCACTGACCCGCCTTCTGGATTAACCAGGGCTGATAGTCAAAAATGCTTTCAGCGTCTTCGGTGGAGGAAAACACTCTGAGCCAACCACGGATACCGTAGGAAGAACCCATTTTGCCCAATACAATCGGATCAACAGGTGCTTGTGCGGTGTCTTGCTTGCTCATCATGACCACCGTGACAGATTAAGCTGCTTTGTTAGCGGCTTTGATCAGCGCGGCAACGCGATCGGAAACAGTAGCGCCCTGGCCAACCCAGTGAGCGATACGATCCAGATCCAGGCGGGTGCCTTCTTCTTTCTCGGTAGCGATCGGGTTGAAGAAGCCAACGCGCTCGATGAAGCGACCGTTGCGTGCATTACGGCTGTCGGTGACAACAACCTGGTAGAACGGACGCTTTTTAGCGCCGTGACGTGCTAAACGAATAGTTACCATAACATCCTCTTGTGTGAATAAAACAACCGGGCCCCATCGAGGAACGGAGCCCGGTGTCATATTAAAAGCCCGAAAATTTTACTGATTTCTGTGCAAAAATCAATTCAAAACTACATACGCTAAATAATTCGAGTTGCAGGAAGGCGGCAAGTGAGTAAATCCCCAGGAGCGTACACAAGTACGTGACCGGGGTGAACGAACGCAGCCAACGCATCTGCGGCTTGAATTATGACGCGTATTAGCGGCCTGGGAATCCTGGCGGCATCATCCCTTTCATCCCGCGCATCATCTTCATCATGCCGCCTTTCGACTTCATCTTCTTCATCATGCGCTGCATGTCGTCGAACTGCTTCAGCAAGCGGTTCACGTCCTGCACCTGCATCCCGCAACCGGCGGCGATACGGCGTTTACGCGAACCTTTGATGATTTCCGGCTTGGCGCGCTCTTTCATCGTCATCGAGTTGATGATCGCTTCCATACGCACCAGCACTTTGTCGTCCATCTGCGCTTTCACGTTATCGGGAATTTGCCCCATGCCCGGCAGTTTGCCCATCAGGCTGGCCATGCCACCCATGTTTTTCATCTGGCGCAGTTGCTCAAGGAAGTCGGTCAGGTCGAAACCGTCGCCTTTCTTCAGCTTGGATGCCAGTTTCTCGGCCTGCGCGCGGTCAACTTTGCTCTCGATATCTTCGATAAGCGACAGCACGTCACCCATGCCGAGAATACGGGAAGCGATACGGTCCGGGTGGAACGGCTCCAGCGCTTCGGTTTTCTCGCCGACGCCGAGGAATTTAATCGGCTTGCCGGTGATATGACGAATCGACAGTGCCGCGCCGCCGCGGGCGTCGCCGTCTACTTTGGTCAGCACCACGCCGGTCAAAGGCAGCGCTTCGTTAAAGGCCTTCGCGGTATTCGCCGCATCCTGACCGGTCATCGCATCGACGACAAACAGCGTCTCAACCGGATTAATCGCGGCGTGGACCTGTTTGATTTCGTCCATCATCGCTTCATCGACGTGCAGACGGCCGGCGGTATCCACCAGCAGCACGTCGTAGAATTTCAGCTTCGCTTCTTTCAGCGCCGCGTTGACGATATCAACCGGCTTCTGGCCAACGTCGGACGGGAAGAAATCCACGCCGACCTGCTCTGCCAGCGTTTCCAGCTGTTTAATCGCCGCCGGGCGGTATACGTCCGCGGAAACGACCAGCACTTTTTTCTTGTGCTTCTCGCGCAGGAATTTACCCAGCTTACCGACGCTGGTCGTTTTACCCGCCCCCTGCAGGCCCGCCATCAGGACGACGGCCGGCGGCTGCGCGGCTAAATCCAGCGTCTGGTTTTCTTCGCCCATCGCCGCAACCAGCTCGTTGCGAACAATCTTGACGAACTCCTGACCTGGCGTCAGGCTTTTATTGACTTCATGTCCTACCGCGCTCTCTTTGACGCGGCTGATGAAATCACGCACCACCGGAAGCGCGACGTCGGCCTCCAGCAGCGCCATGCGCACTTCGCGCAGGGTGTCTTTAATATTGTCTTCGGTAAGGCGTCCGCGGCCGCTAATGTTGCGCAGCGTACGCGACAAACGATCGGTTAAATTATCAAACATTGTCTCTCGCCTGAGGTGGAAACGGTCGGTCGCCGCAGCGACACAAAAATACGAATTTGGCGCAGTATAACACGACATAAACCTGAATGTGCTGCAACGGTTGGAGCAGACGTCGCGTGACGCTATACTGCTTCTCTTTCTTATTTAGTCAACAGTCGACGCTCCTATGCCTGTGTTTGCTCTACTTGCCCTTGTCGCCTACTCCATCAGCCTTGCGCTGATCATCCCTGGCCTGCTGCAAAAAAACAGCAGCTGGCGGCGGATGGCGATTCTCTCCGCGACGATAGCGCTGATTTGCCACGCCTTCGCGCTGGAGTCACGTATTTTCCCCGGCGGCGAAGGTGGGCAAAATCTCAGCTTACTTAACGTCGGCTCGCTGGTCAGCCTGATGATCTGTACGGTGATGACCATCGTCGCCTCGCGTAATCGCGGCTGGTTATTGCTACCGATCGTATACGCCTTCGCGCTGATCAACCTCGCCTTCGCCACCTTCGTGCCTAACGAGTACATCACCCACCTCGAAACCACCCCGGGGATGTTGGTGCATATCGGCCTGTCGCTCTTTGCCTACGCCACGCTTATCATCGCCGCGCTGTACGCGCTGCAACTGGCGTGGATTGACTATCAGCTTAAAAATAAAAAGCTGGCTTTCAGCAGCGAAATGCCGCCGCTGATGAGTATTGAGCGTAAAATGTTTCATATCACCCAGGTTGGCGTCGTGCTGCTGACCCTGACGCTGTGCACCGGGTTGTTCTATATGCACAACCTGTTTAATACCGAAAATATTGATAAAGCGGTGCTGTCTATTGTGGCCTGGTTTGTCTATATCGTACTGCTGTGGGGGCACTACCACGAAGGCTGGCGCGGCCGCCGGGTGGTCTGGTTTAACGTCGCCGGAGCCGGGCTGCTGACCCTGGCTTATTTTGGCAGCCGCGTCCTGCAGCAGTTTGTTAGTTAAAGACTAAGGAGTCTCTCCTGGAACACATTTCTACCACCACGCTGATCGTCACGCTGATCATCATGGTGATTATCTCCGCCTATTTCTCCGGTTCCGAAACCGGCATGATGACGCTGAACCGCTATCGGCTGCGCCATATGGCGAAACAAGGCAACCGCCCGGCTAAGCGGGTGGAAAAGCTGCTGCGTAAGCCGGATCGCCTCATTAGCCTGGTGCTCATCGGCAACAACCTCGTCAATATCCTGGCCTCGGCGCTGGGAACCATCGTCGGCATGCGTCTGTACGGCGACGCCGGCGTGGCTATCGCCACCGGCGTGCTCACCTTTGTCGTGCTGGTGTTTGCCGAAGTCTTACCTAAAACCATTGCCGCCCTGTACCCGGAAAAGGTCGCCTACCCCAGCAGTTTCCTGTTGGCGCCGCTACAGGTATTGATGATGCCGCTGGTGTGGCTGTTGAACACCATTACCCGCGTACTGATGCGCATGATGGGCATTAAGACCGATCACGTCATTAGCGGCGCATTGAGTAAAGATGAACTGCGAACGATTGTGAATGAATCCCGTTCACAAATCTCACGGCGGAATCAGGACATGCTGCTGTCGGTCCTGGATCTGGAAAAGGTCAGCGTTAATGACATCATGGTGCCACGCAATGAGATCGTCGGTATTGATATCAATGATGACTGGAAATCTATCGTCCGCCAGCTAACCCACTCGCCGCATGGCCGTATCGTGCTGTATCGTGATTCGCTGGACGATGCCATCAGCATGCTGCGCGTCCGTGAAGCCTATCGGCTGATGACGGAAAAGAAAGAGTTCACAAAAGAGATCATGTTACGAGCGGCAGATGAGATTTACTTTGTGCCGGAAGGTACGCCGCTCAGCACGCAATTGGTGAAATTCCAGCGTAATAAAAAGAAAGTCGGCCTGGTGGTTGATGAATATGGTGATATTCAGGGGCTGGTCACCGTTGAGGATATTCTTGAAGAAATCGTGGGAGACTTCACTACCTCAATGTCGCCGACCCTTGCCGAAGAAGTGACGCCGCTTAATGACGGCTCGGTGATTATTGACGGCGGCGCCAACGTGCGGGAAATCAACAAAGCGTTCAACTGGCACCTGCCGGAAGACGACGCGCGTACCGTTAACGGCATTATTCTGGAAGCGCTGGAGGAGATCCCAGTTCCTGGAACCCGCGTACGTATCGAACAGTATGATATCGATATTCTCGACGTACAGGACAATATGATTAAGCAGGTGAAGGTGATGCCGGTGAAATCATTACGCGAAAGCGTGGCCGAATAGCGCAGCCAGCAAAGAACAACGGCGAACTTCGGTTCGCCGTTTTTTTATTTAAAGCCAATAAAAACGGCCACCCGCAGGCAGCCGTTACTGGCGAACTAGCGAATTACTTCGCTTTCGCGACGGTTACCATTGCGGCGCGAATAGTACGACCGTTCAGGGTATATCCCTTCTGCATAACACCCAGTACGTTACCGGCAGCCACATCGTCAGACTCGACCATGGCGATGGCCTGATGCACGTTAGGATCCAGCGGTACGTTGGTATCGGCTACCACTTCCACGCCAAACTTACGCACGACGTCCAGCATCGATTTCAGGGTCAGTTCGATCCCTTCAACCATCGGCGCCATATCCGGGTTAGCTTTATCAGCCACTTCCTGCGCGCGATCCAGGCTATCGATAACCGGCAGCAGTTCGTTGACGAACTTCTCCAGGGCGAATTTATGCGCTTTCTCGATATCCTGTTCGGTGCGACGACGCAGGTTATCTTCTTCCGCTTTTGCGCGCAGCATCACATCACGTTCACGCTTTTGCGCTTCGGCCAGCTGTGCTTCCAGATTCGCAATTTTTTCATCGCGCGGATCCACCTGCTCAGCAGAAACCTCAGGCTCTACCGCCTCTACGTTGTCGTGCTGCTCCGTGATAATTTCTTCCGGGGCTTGCCCCTCAGGCGTTTTCTGTTCTTTACTACTCATGAATTTCTCCGCGTTTTTTTCGCATTCATCTCGCTAACTTCGCTTATTATGGGGATCAGTTTCCGGGATTCAAGGGAAGCAGACAGATTGTCATCATTCATTTAACCCAAGGACATCCAGATCATGAAGAACCATTTCAAGTGTATCGGCATTGTGGGACACCCTCGTCACCCAACCGCCCTGACCACACATGAAATGCTCTGGCGCTGGCTATGCGGCAAAGGCTATGAGGTGCTGGTCGAGCAGCAAATCGCCCATGAACTCCAGCTTAGCAATGTTAAAACCGGCACGCTGGCGGAAATCGGCCAGCAGGCGGATCTGGCGGTGGTGGTCGGCGGTGACGGCAATATGCTCGGCGCGGCGCGTACCCTGGCGCGCTATGACATCAACGTCATCGGCATTAACCGCGGCAATCTTGGTTTTCTTACCGACCTTGACCCGGATAACGCGCTCCAGCAGTTGGCCGACGTACTTGAAGGCCACTATATCGCCGAAAAACGTTTTCTGCTGGAAGCCCAGGTGTGCCAGCATGACTGCCAGAAGCGCATCAGCACGGCTATCAATGAAGTAGTGCTGCATCCGGGTAAAGTCGCGCACATGATTGAGTTCGAGGTCTATATCGATGAAGTGTTCGCCTTCTCCCAGCGCTCCGACGGCCTGATCATCTCCACGCCTACCGGTTCGACGGCCTATTCGCTCTCTGCCGGCGGCCCTATTCTCACCCCATCTCTGGACGCCATCACCCTGGTGCCGATGTTCCCGCATACGCTATCAGCGCGACCACTGGTGATTAACGGCGATAGCACCATTCGCCTGCGCTTCTCGCAGCGCTGCAACGATCTGGAAATCAGCTGCGACAGCCAGATTGCGCTGCCCATCCAGGACGGCGAAGATGTGCTCATCCGCCGCTGTGATTATCACCTCAATCTGATTCACCCAAAAGACTACAGCTATTTCAATACATTAAGCACTAAGTTGGGCTGGTCGAAAAAATTGTTCTGATTTTACAAGCTGCCTCTTTACTGGATAAAAAACCAGTCTATACTGTACGAAAACACAGTAATGGTTTTTCATACAGGAAGGCAGCTATGTTGGCGCAACTCACCATCAGCAATTTCGCTATCGTTCGTGAACTGGAAATTGATTTTCACAGCGGCATGACCGCCATCACCGGGGAAACCGGCGCCGGGAAATCCATTGCCATCGACGCGCTGGGGCTGTGCCTCGGCGGCCGAGCCGAAGCTGACATGGTGCGCCGCGGCGCCAGCCGTGCCGACCTGTGCGCGCGCTTCGCGCTGAAAGATACCCCTGCCGCCCAGCGCTGGCTGGAAGAGAACCAACTGGAGAGCGGGCGTGAGTGTTTACTTCGCCGCGTGATCAGCGCTGACGGACGCTCCCGCGGTTTCATCAACGGCACCGCCGTGCCTCTTTCTCAGCTTCGCGAGCTAGGCCAGTTGCTTATCCAGATCCACGGACAGCATGCCCATCAGTTACTCACCAAAGCCGAACATCAGAAAACGCTGCTTGATGGTTATACCGGTGAGTATGCGCTTACTCAACGCATGGCGGAGCGCTACCGCCAGTGGCACCAGAGCTGCCGGGAGCTGGCGCAGCATCAGCAGCAGAGCCAGGAGCGCGCCGCCCGCGCAGACCTGCTGCAATACCAGCTCAAAGAACTGAACGAATTTAATCCTCTGCCGGGCGAGTTCGAACAGATTGACGAAGAGTACAAACGTTTGGCTAACAGCGGCCAACTGCTCAGTACCTGTCAGCATGCGTTAACGGTACTGGCCGACGGCGAAGAGGCCAATTTGCAAAGTCAGCTTTATACCGCTAAACAGCTGGTTAGCGAGCTGGTCGGTATGGATAGCAAACTCTCCGGCGTGCTCGATATGCTGGAAGAAGCCTCTATTCAGCTCAGCGAGGCGACCGATGAACTGCGCCACTACAATGACCGTCTCGATCTCGACCCTAACCGTCTGTTCGAACTGGAGCAGCGCATTTCCCGGCAGATTGCGCTGGCGCGTAAGCATCAGATTGCGCCGGAAGAGCTGCCGGCGTTCTATCAGGCCATGCTGGATGAGCAGCGTCTGCTGGACGACAGCGCCGGTTCGCTGGAGTCGCTGAGCCAGTTGGTCGTTGAGCATCACCGCCTGGCGCTGGAAACGGCGCAAGAACTGCACGCCCTGCGTCAGCGCAGCGCCGACGAACTCACCCAGTTGATTACTGAAAGTATGCACTCACTTTCTATGCCTCACGGCGTGTTTGCCATTGATGTCGCCTTTGATGAACGCCATCTGACCGCCGAAGGCGCCGACCATATTGAGTTCCGCGTTACCACCAACCCGGGGCAACCGCTGCAGCCGATCGCTAAAGTGGCCTCCGGCGGCGAGTTATCGCGTATCGCACTGGCTATTCAGGTTATTACCGCTCGTAAAATGGAGACCCCGGCGCTGATTTTCGATGAGGTCGATGTCGGCATTAGCGGCCCGACGGCGGCGGTGGTCGGCAAACTGCTCCGCCAGTTGGGAGAATCCACGCAGGTCATGTGCGTGACTCACCTGCCGCAGGTTGCTGGCTGTGGTCACCATCATTTCTTCGTTTGCAAAGAGACCGATGGCGAGATGACCGAGACGCACATGCATGCGCTGGATAAACGCGCCAGACTGCAGGAACTGGCCCGTCTGCTGGGCGGTAGCGAGGTGACCCGCAACACCCTGGCGAACGCGAAAGAGTTGCTTGCGGCGTAAACTTTTTGATTTTCACAGAGTCATAGTGAACAGCAAATTGCCAATAGACCTGCAGTCGAAGGTTCCCAACCGGGCAAAGGTCTATTATTATCGGCATATTACAGATGAGCCACGTATTGCTCGGGCCCAAAAAGGAATCAAATCACTATGCGCTGTAAAACGCTGACTGCTGCCGCAGCGGTTCTCCTTATGTTGACCGCAGGCTGTTCCACTCTGGAACGAGTGGTTTACCGTCCTGATATCAACCAGGGTAACTATCTGGCACCTAATGATGTAGCAAAAATCCGTGTCGGCATGACGCAACAGCAGGTTGCTTATGCGCTGGGTACGCCGATGATGTCAGATCCATTTGGTAGCAACACCTGGTTCTACGTTTTCCGCCAGCAGCCGGGCCATGAGAAAGTGACCCAGCAGACACTGACGCTGACCTTCGACAGCAGCGGTGTGTTAACCAACATTGATAACAAACCGGCGCTGACCAAGTAATCTCAGGCCAGTAGAAATGCAAAAAGCGCTCAATGAGCGCTTTTTTTAATTGTGCATTCCCGCTTATTTCTCAGCGTGCTTTTCAGCCCGCTGCCGACGCAGCTCTTTCGGGTCAGCAATCAGCGGGCGATAAATCTCTACGCGGTCGCCATCATGGACTTCGTCATGCAGCTTGACCGGACGGCTGTAGATGCCGACTTTATTTTTCGCCAGATCGATATCTTCGCGCAGCGCCAGAATACCGCTGGAGATAATCGCCTGCTCGACCGTTGCCCCAGCCTGCAGCTTCACGCGCTGCAGGTACTGTTTTTCCGGCAACGCATAGGCGACTTCAACCACAATATTAGCCGACACGATACACCTCTTTGGCGCGCGTGGTGAACGCCTGCACCATATTGGCAGCCAGCTCTTTAAAGATGCGACCAAAAGCCATTTCAATCAGCTTGTTGGTGAACTCAAAATCGAGATGAAACTCAATTTTGCACGCATCCGGGCTGAGCGGAATAAACTTCCAGCCGCCAATCAGCTTTTTGAACGGCCCATCGACCAGGCTCATCAGGATACTCTGGTTATCGGTCAGTGTATTACGCGTCGTGAAAGTCTTGCTGATGCCGGCCTTGGACACATCAACCGCCGCCGTCATTTGCGTCGGCCCGGCCTCCAGTACTCGGCTACCGGTGCAGCCAGGCAGGAAATCGGGATAGGACTTCACATCATTTACGAGTTGATACATCTGTTCCACGCTGAAAGGCACCAGCGCAGTACGGCTAATCTGAGGCATAGCAGGTTCCACATTTAAACACGGGACAAATAATATCATTTATCTGCTGCTAAAAAAAACGCTGTACCATAACTCGTGCTAAGATAGCCCATTACGCCTCGCAGGAAGGATTGAGGTAACAATGTTTAGAACTAGCGATGACTTCAGGACATTATGACTAAGAAAAAAGCCCACAAACCTGGATCAGCCACCATTGCGCTGAATAAACGCGCCCGTCACGAATACTTTATCGAAGATGAATACGAGGCAGGCCTCGCGCTGCAGGGTTGGGAAGTGAAATCTCTGCGTGCCGGCAAAGCCAACATCGGCGATAGCTATGTCATTCTGAGAGATGGCGAAGCCTATCTTTTCGGCGCCAACTTTACGCCAATGGCGGTCGCCTCCACGCATTACGTTTGCGATCCGACCCGTACCCGCAAGCTGCTGCTCAATCAGCGCGAGCTAGATGCGCTATACGGCCGCATTAACCGCGAAGGTTATACCGTCGTCGCCCTGTCGTTGTACTGGAAGAACGCCTGGTGCAAAGTGAAAATCGGCGTGGCGAAAGGTAAGAAACAGCACGATAAGCGCACCGACGTAAAAGATCGTGAATGGGCGGTCGATAAGGCGCGCATCATGAAAAACGCCGGGCGGTAATCCCCCCTCTCTGCGGGCCAGCTCCCCTGGCCCCACGCTATATTGCTGTTGTCGCTGCTTTTTCACTCGATATGCCGCCAGAATCCTCGCTTCAGGGGCTGGTAACCACCTTCACAAATCTGTTATACTTCAAGTACACATTGGGGCTGATTCTGGATTCGACGGGATTCGCGAAACCCAAGGTGCATGCCGAGGGGCGGTTGGCCTCGTAAAAAGCCGCAAAAAAATAGTCGCAAACGACGAAAACTACGCTTTAGCAGCTTAATAACCTGCTTAGAGCCCTCTCTCCCTAGCCTCCGCTCTTAGGACGGGGATCAAGAGAGGTCAAACCCAAAAGAGATCGCGCGGATGCCCTGCCTGGGGTTGAAGTGCTAAAACTAATCAGGCTAGTTCGTTAGTGGCGTGTCTGTCCGCAGCTGGCGTGCGAATGTAAAGACAAACTAAGCATGTAGTACCGAGGATGTAGGAATTTCGGACGCGGGTTCAACTCCCGCCAGCTCCACCAAAATTCTCCATCGGTGATTACCAGAGTCATCCGATGAAGCCCTGCGGGCTTTTTTGTGCCTTGAATTTGTCCCGCGAAGTTCGAAGAGAACTCATTAAATCCGATCCTGTTTAGGCACCTCATAAAGCTTTATTGTTTTTGAGGTGCCTAAAACTATGGAAACCCGGCAATGGCAAGACAAACCAAACCTTTAGCCGTTAAAGAAATCGAATCAGCCAAACCCAAAGAAGCGGGCTACGTTCTCTATGATGGTGGTGATGGTGTAAATATCGCATACAGGCAGGTCATGTTTTTAGATAGCGGACCTTACTCTTGACACCTGAACCTGGCTTTAGCATGGGATTGTAGTAACTAAACTGCGACAGCCAATCCTGGGATTTAGATCGCTGGTACTTTACTCCGGCCGTGTAAGCGACCGGAGTACAGATTTAAACCCTGTCAGAATACGCTTTCAGCATCGCGAGAACCGCCCGACGAGCCGCATCATCTGCGATATTCTCAGGCAGAGCATCAGCTCGCAGATTGATATAAGCGTCAACAGCCATTCTGATGGCCATGCTGACGGAGTCACGATCGTGCGTTGCCAGCGTGGAAGTCAGCAGGCCATCAGGATCAATGCCGTGGAATTCAATGCGGCGAACCCCACGTTGCGGAAGATTGGCACGACGGTACAGCATTGGCCCCAGCACCTGCTCGCGGAAGAATGACAGCATACCAATCGCTTCGAAGAGTTCGCCCCTTCCCAACTTAACCACTGCATAATGCAGCCAGATCCAGGCTCGGGACTCAAACCACTCCGGCGTCATGTCAGGCCAGTGAGCACTAAATTTTGCCAGTTGTCGCTGCAGAGCAGTGTTATCACGGGTAAATAACACAACTGGCTCCTCAACGCGTTGAGTGAGCATTTCCAGAGTGACGAATTTCAGATCGACATGAAGAAGTTCTGGGCCATACAGGCATATTAGCAGGCGAGGCTCTCCGACATGTTCCCCGGTAAAAGCATGGAGCAGATGGCCTAATGTTCCGGCAAGCTCCCTACGCTGCTTCATGATTTCGTCATAGTGGAGAGTGTCTACGACAACGACAAAATCGAGATCGGAGTATTTATCAAACCCGCCATGAACAATCGAGCCACCAGCGAGAAGGGAGTGAATTCGCGAATCAGACTGAAATTTAAGTTTGAGTTGCTCTGCAAAACTTCTGTGTAAATCGGGTAATGTACTCAGCATACTTTTTCCTGTTCACAAAAAATACAAAGCATTTCAGAATATCGAGTTGTTTATATTCAGGCTAGATATTTTTTGCAGGAACAGTAATGTCCCTGTAGAGATGGCATCCTTTTCGGCTGATCCCACAATCACCACAGCGGTTATCGGCGGAGGTCGCCACTATGCTCAGATTCAGCTTATGACATCAGCCGATAGTGCGACTGCACCAGACCCGAAGGGAAGCTGCGGCTGGATAATAGCGTCAAATCGATATCATGGGTCAGGACTCCGAACAGCGGTTTACCCGAACCGAGCAGGACAGGAACGGTAGTGACAACGATATCGGCGACCAAACCTTCGCGCAGGAATGACTGTATTAACTGCCCGCCATCGATATATACCCTGTGCACGTTTTTCTCCTTCAGGTGAGCAAGAGCCTCCCCTGGCGTGAAGCATGAAAACTGCACCTTACCCTTCAGCGCTTCGGGCACGGGAGTATCAGTTAGCTGCCGGGAAAGCACCAGCACGGGTCGGTCATAAGGCCATTCGTCAAAAGTCAGCACCTTCTCATAGCTGCCTCGCCCCATAATGATCCAATCTTTGTCCGCGATGAACGCGGCATAGCCGTGATCTTCTGTCGGGTCATCGCGCTTCAACAGCCAGTCGATATCGCCATCCTGTCGGGCGATATAACCATCAAGACTGACCGCGATGAAAACATGTGTGGTGACCATCAAGAGCTCCGTATTCAGGTTGCATAGATCTCGTTGAGTTTAGCAATGTTAGCGATATTGATATGCCCCGATAAAGCCACATCACCAGGTTAGCAACGTCCGCTCCAGGCATGAAGCAAAGCTGAGTAAGGAGAAAAGCCGATGTACTTGTTTTCTACTATTTAAGCCAGCCGATCGGCTGGCTTAAAATCTCCCCAAATTAAATCCAAATATCGTTTTCTGCGGTGCGTTCCCCACCTTCATGTCCGGTATTCCTGACACCACAGGGTTCTATCATCATCATTTTTACCGTCGTCTCAGCTGACGTTTTATGCTCAACACCTTTAGGTACAACAAACATTTCTCCTGGCTTGACAAGAACATACCCGTCACGAAAATCAATACGCAAAACCCCCTCAACTACGATAAAGGATTCGTCGGTTTCCGGATGTGAGTGCCAGATAAAGTCGCCCGCTATTTTCACGATTTTGAATTGGTAGTCGTTCATCTGCGCGATGACTTTTGGCTGCCAGTGAGTATCGAAGAGAGAGAACTTCTGTTCCAGATTTACAGGTGAGTACATGATGACATTCCTTAATGGCTAAGAAACGCCGAGGATAAATAATATTGCGGTACCGGTATTGAACGATCGTGCAACTCAGGGACGGCGTTTTTGAATAAATGTTTGCCAACGACCCGGTGAAATGCCATATGCTTTTATAAACTGGCGTGTCATATGACTTTGATCTGAAAACCCTGCCGCCAACGCAGACTCCGCAAGTGACAGGCCTAACTGAATCAGATGTCGACAGTATGCGAGACGGCGCATTGTTACGTAGCGATAAGGACTCGTTCCGAAAAGAGTTCGAAAATCCCGGCTCAGGCTCCAGCGATCTTTACCACAGACGGAGGACAACGTATCCAGCGTGATGTTCTGGCTGAATTCAGATTGTATATATTCGCGAGCGCGCTCGACAGACTGATAGTCCACAAGGCATCGACGAAATCGTTGCCCTGACACAACTGCCAGAGTCTGGGCAAGATCGTAAAGGGCATCCTCCTCTTCAAGCGTATCAATAGAATCTTCTGGCGCTTTTAAAAGCGGCCCGGTAGCGGCAAACAACCGGGGATCAGATGAGATCCCGCTGTGAATAAATGGTAACGGTTTGCCGCCTAAAATTTTCTGAATTAAAGCGGGCTCGATATAAAACATCCGATACTGAAATCCCTCGAGCGTTCCTGCCTCTCCATCATGAATTTCATCCGGGTGTAAGACCATCGTCCCACCAGGTAAACTATGTTGTTTACTGCCACGATAACGGAAACGTTGCACACCAGACAATGTCCTGCCGATCGCATATGTATCGTGCCGATGAGGTTCATAACCATGCCCGCTGAAATACGCCTCCAAGCGCTCTATTTTCCCTGGCGTGTGTGCAAGCTTGACCCAGTCTTTATTCTTTTGTGCATTCGGCATGAATAACATCTGTTTCATAATTGTATGAGAATCCACACCATAAACGTTTAGGGTGCAGTTTTGAAAGAAGTATGATGAAAGTGCGTAAAGGTTCTTCTTCGAAATCTTTCAGGAAGGGGCATCTCAAACCCAGGGTAATCCTTGTAATCTTGGGTTACGGCTTTTTTTCCGGTGGAAAAATGCCTGCCATAGCAACCATAATCAGCAGTTGCATAAAGCAATACAATGATGGAGCCCCAATACTTAACATCCGTTTCTGGTACTCAGCAGACGACTAGCAGGATCACTTAGGACGTTATAAGCAAAGAGCGAACATAGTTTTCATCTCTACTGTTTATAGTGACGCTGACTGGATGCAGGATATCGCAGGAGGGATGCTTCAGGGCGTATTGGACGTCGCACCAGTTCCCCTCCGCAGTTCGGGCACAGGCCACTAAGCCGTTGGGTCACGCAATCAATACAAAATGTGCATTCAAATGAACAGATGAATGCCTCTTTTGATTCAGGGGGCAGATCTTTATCACAGCATTCGCAATTAGGACGGAGTTCAAGCATGGTTCTCTCTTATTGTTAAAAGGGCATCATTAGATATACCAAAGGCCAACTACCTGTAGCACCTTCGGCTAAAGATGACGTTATTGTTTCTCGCATGTATCAAATGAGCATGGTCTACAGGTGGGAAAAATCAAGAGAGTGAATTACCCGACAGAGACGCTCACTTCTGGAAACCGTTGCAAAGACGTAATTTCTAGAGCAGTCTATCTTAATCGAGAAAATATCAAATCTTTGCTTGGTGCAGGAAAAAGCAGAGGGCGCCTCACTATCAATTACCCAGCAGGCTAAGAGATTGATACTTTCATTGAGAGTTACAGGGACAGGCAGGATGATGAATTCAAAAGCCGATATGGATATGATTTTTCGCCTGGATTGTGGGAAACGACTACCTACGAATTCCTGAAGACGGTACGCAGACTAGTGCTTACCTAGCCGATTCGTTAAAGCCAAACACCAGGCACAGTTGTCCCGCTTAAATTTGGTAACCATCGTTTATCAGGGGAAACCGTACTATGTTCTCACGTCTTACCCATATATGGGATAAAAACCCGGGCCGTAAGTACCCTGCCATACAGGATATGCTCACTATTTATTTTAGTAACGAGCACGATGATTTTGGCAATTCAATTAATGAGATTATCGGCAGCTATCGTGACTACAGTATCTCATCAATTGAAAATGCTAAATTAGAAATTTCCTCTTTATTAGAAATCGAAGATGAGGAAGTGCTTACCTCCATTATGGAGAAAATTGCGAATGACAGGTTCCATCCCGAACCGTGGGGTGAAACATGGCGTAGCTTCCTGGAGAAAACTCTTTTTTTATTAAAACATTAGTATCAAAAAGATCTTATTCAGTAAGTTCTAATCCACATTAAGAAGATCGTTTACTGTTAATATGAATGCACAGGTAACCATAGCAAACCTGCGCCGCGGCAATCTCTCTTACCGGAAAGAGCACAACAATAAAACGGACACTCCCTCACGGAAGTGTCCGTTTTGTCTTTCAAACGTTAGCTGCGGGTTACGCGCCTACCGGCACATCGTGCGCGGTGTTTTTCAACGCCGGTCCGGTGTACTTCTCGATCTGCAGCTGCGACATCTGGCCACAGTTCCCCTGCGCCAGGCTGGAGGAGCCGACGTCAAAGGTCAGACAGTTGACGTTACCGTTTTTACACAGCGATCCCGGCTGTGACGGATCGGCCGGATCAAACCATGCCCCTTCGCTGATGCGCACCACGCCTTCGCGAACGTTATCGGTAATCACCGCTCCGACAAGGATCTGCCCGCGATCGTTAAAGGCGCGAACCAGATCGCCTTCACTGATGCCGCGCGCGCTCGCATCTTTCGGATGGATCCAGATGGCTTCGCGATCGGCTACCGCGTATTTCTTGCGCAGCGGCGTATTATCGAGCTGAGAATGCAGACGGTTAATCGGGTGACCGGTATTGAGCGACAGCGGATATTTCTCGGCTTCCGGCCCGCGATACCACTCGTGCGGCGGCATCCAGGTTGGAATCGCTTTGCAGTCCTCGTAGCCCATTTTGGCGATGGCGTCAGAGTAGATCTCGATTTTCCCTGATGGCGTCCCCAGCGGGTTGAGCAGCGGGTTCTCGCGGAAATCGGCGAAACGCACCCATTGGGTGTTCTCTTGCGGGATCGGGAAGCGAATGTAGTTATTGGAAGCCCAGAACATATCAAACGGCGGCAGCGCCACGCGAGCGTTGCGCGCCTGGGCTTTCATCTCGTCATACATGCCCTTCAACCACAGCATCTCATCTTTGCCTTCGGTAAAGGCCTCGTGCACCCCAAGGATCTCGGCAATCCCCGCAAAGACATCAAAATCGTTTTTCGCTTCGTTCTGCGGCGGTACGCACTGGCGCAGCGGGAAGACATAAAGCTGCGAATAGTCGCCGCCCATGTCCATATCGTTACGCTCGTAGGTGGTGGTCACCGGCAGTACGATGTCCGCGTGTTTCGCCGTCGCCGTCCAGTACGGTTCGTTCACCACCACGGTTTCCGGATGCTGCCAGGCTTTCACCAGGTTGTTGGTATCCTGATGCTGGTGGAAGGTGTTACCGCCCGCCACGTACACCATTTTAATATCCGGATAGGTGACCTTTGTCCCGTTATAGTCGATGGTCTTGCCTGGGTTCGCCAGCGCATCGGCGATGCGCGCCACCGGGAACGGCGTAATATCTTTCGCCGCTGGCGACGTTGGGCTACCGGCGGAGATCCCTGCCAGAATGCCGCCGCGCGCGGTTGGGCTACCGCCGGAAGAGTAGTGATAGCTAAAGCCGAAACCGCCGCCGGGCAGGCCAATCTGCCCCAGCATCGCCGCCAGCGTCACCATCATCCAGTGGGCCTGTTCGCCATGATGCTGACGCTGGATGCCCCAGCCGCCCATGATCATGGTGCGATGCTTCGCCATATCTCGCGCCAGCTGCTTGATAGTCTCAGCATCAACGCCGCTGATATCCGCAGCCCAGTTGGCATCTTTGACGACGCCATCTTCTTTACCGTTCAGGTAGGCTTCAAATTTATCGAACCCTACGGTGTAGGTTTTCAGGAAATCAGGGTTATGCAGATTTTCAGCCAGCAGCGTATGGGCCACCCCCGCCATCAGCGCGCAGTCGGTGTAGCTGCGCGGGGCGATCCACTCGGCGCCTAACTCACGCGCGCTGTCGCTGCGCACCGGGTCGATACAGATCATCCGGGTGCCCTTTTTCTTCAGCGCTTCAAAACCCGTCTGGCCGACGTGATCCGGCAGGTTCCAGCTGTTTTTCAGCGTGATCATGGGGTTACAACCGATCATCACCACCAGCTCGCTGTTATCAATCACGTTTGGCCACGCGGTCTGCTGTTCGTAAACTTCAACAGAGCCGACCACGTGCGGCATAATCACCTGCGCCGCGCCGGTGGAGTAGTCGCCGGAATAGCCGACAAAGCCGCCCGCCAGGTTCATCATGCGCTGCAGCAGCGTTCTCGGGTTGTGGAACATCCCGACGCTTTTCCAGCCGTAAGAACCGGCATAAATAGATGATGGGCCATGCTCTTTTTGCAGACGGCTGATTTCTCCCGCCACCAGATGCAGGGCTTTATCCCAGCTGACGCGGACCCACTCATCGCGGCCGCGCAGCTCTGGCTTACTGTTTTTCGCTCCGCCTTCTAACCAGCTTTTACGAACCATCGGATATTTAATCCGGTTTTCGGCATGAACCTGATACGGCGCCATGGTAATCAGTTCGTTGGGATACGGATCGTCTTTTATCGGGCGAACGTCAACCATTTTGCCGTCGCGAACGATGGCTTCAAACGCGCCCCAGTGGGCGCCGGTGAGAATCCCGCTTTCAGCCTGGCGCAATGCGATAAACTGCGGCATCGCCTGGCTAATGGCCTCCGCCAGCGCCGAACGCGGCCACAGCCCCGCCAGCAGAGGCGCCGCCATCAGAGCGCTGGCGCCAGCCAGAAAACGGCGACGCGTCAGATTCATACCGGGTTCCTGGCTCTGATCCGCCATGTCATAATCGTTATTCTTTTTCATCATGGCTCCTTATTGTTTGTCCTGATTGGCCGCTGCTGGCATGTCGCTCGCATGTTTTTGTACGTACTGGGTCAGGAGACGAACCTGTTCCTGAGTCAGTGAAGTACGGCCGGACATACCTTTAACCACCCCAATCCACTGGTTGGCGTTAAAGCGATTCAACTCGGTCAGGCCATGACAGCCGGTACAGTTGTTAGCCATTAATTCAGAAGCGTAACTCCAGATTTTTTGTTGATCGCCAATCAGATTTTTCGCCGGCAGCCAGACCTGCAGATCGACTTCATGCCAGACCTGTTTGGTCTCTTCATCGGTAACGGAGCCAGAGACTTTTAACGCTTTGCGAGCTTCTTCGCCCAGCAGCGCGCTCATGATGCGTTTGCCGCGCGCGGCGTAGAAAGCTTCGGTGACGCCATCCTGTTGCCAGCCATGAACATCCGCCAGCACCATGTCGCCTTCACGTTTCACCACTTTCACTTCAGTGGAGGCCATCAGGTTACCGTCGTTATGGTCGCCTGCTTTCTCGCTCAGCCAGAACGGCTGGGTCTGAATGGTGTAAAGGGTGGTCGCGGTCGCCGGAGTTTTCGCCGCCGCGTTAGCAAGCTCGCTCGCCCCTGCCGCCGCCAGGCCGCTCATGTTCGGCAGAATATGCGCCACGCCTTTATGGCAATCGATGCAGGTTTCGCCCTCTTTGATTGCGACCGGGTGCTGCTTACGGGCTTCAGGGGTTTGCGCCAGAATATCCATCGCTTTATAGTCGTGGCAGGAACGGCAGGTCGCCGAATCGCTCTTCTTCAACCCATCCCAGACGCTCTGGGCCATCGCCAGTTTATGCGCCTCGTATTTTTCCGGAGTGTCGATTTTGCCGGTCATTTCACCCCAGACATCTTTCAGGGCGCCAATTTTGGTCAGCATATAATCGATCGGCTGATGAGGAACGTGGCAATCGGCGCACTCGGCGCGAATACCTTTATCGTTCTGGAAATGCACGCTGCCCTGATATTCCGCCAGAGGCTGCTGCATGGTATGACATGACACACAAAATTCGGTATCGCTGGTTTTATGCATAATAGTCGCGGTACCAGCCAGCAATACCACGCCAATAATGATCCCAACCAGCAAGGCGATAAATATAATTTTTCGCCTACCAGAGCGTTCCAGTGAAAGTTTACTCATCTTATTATTTAACCCTTTTCCTAAATGAAAGACGCAAAAGTCCCTGCCAGATGGCAATCGTTATATAAATAAATCTATAACGATTGCACTCACCTTCTAATCCAACTAAATTTTTGGAAATTTTCGGAGCCAGGATAATCAGCCGGGGATGATTATCCTGTGATTTCAGAGCGATAACCCATTGCAAATCCAATATGCCTTCGAGCAATACTCACGTTATTTTAATTATTGCAGAATAGCGGCTTGTTCTTTTTTAGCCCGGTCAATACTACGAATGATAATTTCTCGCTGAGCATCATCCGCCGGTAACAGTTGCAGCATTAGCTGCCACGCCGCGATCGCTTTGTCATACTGCTGGTGCTCAAAGGCGTTAAACGCCGCCAGGCTAAGCACCCGTACATCGTTATGGTTATTCTTCAGCAACGTATCGAGCAGTTGCTGGGCTTCACGGCTATCGTTGGGATCCGTAGAGTGAAGTAACGCTTCGGTATATCCCAGTTGCGCATCGGCGTTGCCTGGCGCCAGCTGTCGCGCCTTATCAAACGCCTGTAACGCGGCGCCTGGATTATTGAGCACCAGTTGCAGCCTGCCGAGCATCGTCCAGCTCAGCTGGTCGGCCGGGTATTGCTGCAGGCGGGTGCGTAGCCCCAGCGCCAGTCGAAACAGCTCTTCTTCCGACAACGGTTTACCCTGTGGATCCATCACCCGCTGCATCAGCTGCGGCGTTTGCTGGACAACTTGCTGCCACTCAACCACGCGGGTCATGTAACTCGTTCGGATAAAAACCCCTACGCATAAAGAGGTTAGTATAATAACCCCAAGAATATACACCCAATAACTACTATTTTTGTGATTCGTTTCGGCAGATTCGGGCAAATCTTCCAATAAATTCAAGCGTAAATCGTCAACCAACTGCTGTTGCTGCGCCGCGTTCACCGCTGAAAGATCCTCATCAAGCTCCTGCAGGCGCGCCCGATAAATCATATGGTTCATGGTATTGCGGTCAACGCGCTGCCTGCCGCTCCACGGAATAAACAGCAGCGCCGCGGTTCCCAGCAGTAACACCAACATGATGAGCAAAGCGACAATCATTTCAGGGTCCTTTTATTGTCATCAAGCAGCGCCTTTAAGCGTTCCTGTTCCTGCGCGCTCAGCTCGCTGATGCGTTCAGCCCGTGAGCGACGGCTTAAACGAAAAATCACCAGCGCGCCGCCCACAACGAAACAAGCCGGCAGCAGCCAGAGTATAATCGTCGCGGGGGTCACCGGCGGTTCGTAGGTCACGAAGTTGCCGTAGCGCGCCACCATGTAATCGGTGATTTGCTGATTGCTTTGTCCCTGCTCCATCAATTGCCAGACCTTTTTGCGCATGTCGGCGGCAATCATCGAGTTCGAATCGGCAATACTGTTGTTCTGGCATTTCGGGCAGCGCAGCTGTTCGGTCAACTGGCGGAACTGCTGCTCCTGGGCCTCATCTTTAAATGGATAGGTATCAATCGCCGCCAGCGCCTGAAACGAGAGCAGCGCCGTCAGTAAAGTGATGAGCAGATATTTCACGCGCCCCCCTGCTGGCTGTATTTATTCCACAGCGGCAGAATCTCCTGCTGCCAGACCCGCTCGTTCACATCGCCGGCATGGCGGTAGCGGATAATGCCTTTGCCGTCGATGAGGAAAGTTTCCGGCGCGCCATACACGCCAAGATCCAGCCCCAGCATACCGTCGCCGTCAAACACCCCCAGCGCATACGGGTTGCCCAATTCGTGCAGCCAGTTCACCGCTTTCTGGCGATCGTCTTTATAGTTGATGCCAACGATGCGAATGCCCTGCGCCGCCAGAGAGCGCAAATACTGATGCTCCGCCCGACAGGTGGGGCACCAGGTGGCCCAGACGTTAATCAGCACCGGTTTACCATTGATAATGTTAGAGGGATCCAGCATGACATCCGGTTTTTCCAGCGACGCCAGGCGGAAATCCGGCAGAGGCTTACCCACCAGCGCTGATTCAAGCACGGTAGGATCGTCGCCGTCACTATTGCGCATCAGTTGCCACATCAGCGCCGCCGCCAGAATCAGGAAGATAGCCAGCGGTAAATATAAGACTTTGCGGTTCATCACGCGTTCTCCGGCAGTGATTTACGTAAGCGATAACGTGGGTCCAGAATGCACAGCACGCCGCCAAACGCCATTAACATCCCGCCGAACCAGATCCAGCGAACAAAAGGTTTATAGTACAAGCGCACCGCCCAGCTACCGTCGGCCAGCTCTTCACCCAGCGCAGCGTACAGGTCGCGCGCCAGCCCGCCGTCGATGGCGGCTTCGGTCATCTCCATCCGGCTGCTGCTGTAAATGCGTTTCTCCGCCCGCAGCGTACTCACATGATGGCCATTCTGCGAAACTTCGATCACCCCTTCACCGCCAAAGTAGTTCGGCCCGGTGATATCCCGCACGTCCCGGAACACAAAGTGATACTGGTGGATATCGACGCTATCGCCCGGCTTCATTCGCACATCGCGTTCAATGCTGTAATTCTGACTGAAGGCGATGCCAATGACGGTGACCACCAGCCCCACATGGCCGGCGACCATTCCCCAATGGCTGCGTCCGAGGCGGGTCAGCCCGCGCCAGAAGGGGTGGCGATCGGTGGCGCGCTCCACCACTTCCATCACGGTAAGCACGAATGCCCACAGCGACATCAGCAGGCCAACTACGGTCATGGCTTTAATACGATCCTGCATCAGCCACGGCAGTGCGATGGCCAGTACGACGGCAACCACCGCGGCAATCAGCAGCCGCTTACGCAGCTTGTGGAATTCATCGCGACGCCAGCGCACCAGCGGCCCGATCCCAAGCAGCAACGAGAACGGGATCATCAGCGCAATAAAGAGGGAATTAAAGAACGGCTCGCCGATAGAAATGCTGCCTAGCCCCAGTAGCTTGTGTATCAGCGGCAGCAGCGTCCCCAGCAGTACCACCAGCATGGCGGCAATCAGCAGCACATTGTTGCCCAGCAACAGCGACTCGCGCGACCACAGTTCGTGACGCACCCGGGAACGTACCTTGCCGCCTTTGATGGCGAATAACAGCAGCGAACCGCCGATAGTGATCACCAACAGTGCCAGGATAAACATGCCGCGTGTGGGATCGGAAGCGAAGGAGTGTACGGAAATCAGTACCCCGGAACGCACCAGGAAAGTGCCCAGCAGGCACAGCGAGAATGCCAGAATCGCCAGCAGTACGGTCCAGGATTTAAAGCTGCCGCGCTTTTCGGTGACCGATAGCGAGTGAATCAGCGCCGTTCCCGCCAGCCACGGCATCAGGGAGGCGTTTTCTACCGGATCCCAGAACCACCAGCCGCCCCAGCCGAGCTCATAATAGGCCCACGCCGACCCCAGCACGATACCGACCGTCAGAAAGCTCCACGCCGCCAGCGTCCACGGGCGTGACCAGCGCGCCCACGCGCTATCAAGGCGCCCGGTCATCAGCGACGCAATGGCAAAAGCGAAGGCCACGGAGAAACCCACATAGCCCATGTACAGCATCGGCGGGTGGAAGATCAGCCCGATATCCTGCAGCATCGGGTTCAGATCGCGCCCCTCGATGGGGAAATCAGGTAGCGTGCGCACGAACGGATTTGAGGTCAGCAGGATAAACGCCAGGAAGCAGAAGGAGATCATCCCCATTACCGCCAGCACCCGCGAAGAGGCTTCCAGCGGAATATTACGGCTCAGGGCCGCGACCGCGCAGGTCCAGCCGCTCATCAGCAATACCCACAGCAGCAACGATCCCTCGTGGGCCCCCCAGGTCGCCGCGACGCGATACCACACCGGCAGCAGCGTATTCGAGTTACTGACGACATACAGAACGGTGAAGTCATTCACCACAAAGGCATACACCAGAATGAGAAACGCCCCGAGGATGGCGGCAAACATCGCTACCGACAGCGGCTTCGCCAGCGCCATCATCCGCGCATCCTGCCGCATCGCGCCCCAGGAGGGAAATAGCGCCAGCAGGCAGGAAATGCCCAACGCCAGGCACAGCAGGAAGAGGCCGATTTCAGGGATCATTGCGCGGCTCCCTGTGGCTTCTCAGCCGGATGATGATTCTCTTCCATCGCTTCTTTCACTTCCGGAGGGGTGTAATTTTCATCGTGTTTCGCCAGCACTTCCTTCGCGCGGATATGCGTCCCGTCCTGCAGCGTCCCCTGGGCTACAACCCCCTGCCCTTCGCGGAACAACGCTGGCAGTATCCCGGTATAGCTCACCTCGACGACGCCGCGGGCATCATAGAGTTTGAAGGTCACATCGAGGGTTTTATCGTCACGCTTCACGCTGCCGGGCATCACCATGCCGCCGATACGTAGACGCTGTCCCGGCTCTGGCTTCTGGCCATTTTCCCGTTTGCCGTATATCACTTCGCCTGGGGTATAGAAGAGATCGATATTGGAGCTTAATGCATACATCACCAGACCAACGGTCAGCGCCAGCCCCCCAATCACTCCGCAGGCGAGCCAGAGACGTACTTTACGCCGAGGATTCACAACGCATCTCCCTTCATTGTGCTTTGCTTACGCGCCGCCGATACCCGCCGCTCGCGCGCCATCTGCCGGCGTACATCCGCCAGCAACGCCCGGCGCTGCCAGCGGGTATGGATGAACAAAATCAGCAGCGCGATGACCGTCACTGCAACCGCCAGCCAGACATAAAAGGCGTAGCCGCCCATCTGCCAGAAATCGCTCCAGGAGTGAAAAGCGCTGGTCATAAGTTCTCCTCGCGCTTACTAGCGCCAGCCAGCGCCACGACCCACGGACGGCGGCGCTCCTGCAACAAAATTAAATTACGCATACGCATTAATGTCAGAGTAATAAAGAGGAATAAGAAACCGAAAATGGTTAAACGCAACGGCATGCGCATCGACGGATCGATGGTTTTCTGCATATTGGTCGAGCCCTGATGCAGGGTGTTCCACCACTCCACGGAATAATGAATAATCGGCAGGTTAACCACCCCAACCAGCACCAGTATCCCGGCGGCGCGCCCGGCCAGCCGGCGATCGTCAAAAGCGTGATACAGGCCAATCACCCCGACGTATAAAAACAGCAGGACCAGTTCGGAAGTCAGACGCGCATCCCAGACCCACCAGGTTCCCCACATCGGTTTTCCCCACGCGGAACCGGTCACCAGCGCAATAAAGGTGTAAACCGCGCCTGGCAGCGCCATCGCCATCACCGCTTTATCCGCCATTTTCATCTGCCAGACCAGGCCGACAAAAGCGGTCACGGCCATGGAGCCGTAAATCCCCATCGACCACATCGCCGCCGGGACGTGCAGATACATGATGCGATAGCTTTCACCCTGTTGATAATCTGCCGGGGCGTAGACAAATCCCCAGACGCAGCCCACCACCAGAAACAGTGCGCTGAGGATAGCCATCAGCGGAATGAATCGTCCGCATACGCTATACAGGCGCTCTGGAATGGCGAGTTGATGTAACACTTTCCACATTTTTTTTGCCTCATTGCCCCGAGGGAACGGGAATTATTGCACGCTAATTCTGAGTGCCGCCGCGGTAGCAAACGGACTTAAGGTGGCACTTCCCGCCAGAAAGGCGCCAAGAATGGCCATATAGCCGTCAACCGGCAACTGCATCTGCGCCGCGCCCACGGCGGCGGTGGCGAAAATCAGTAACGGAATCATCAGCGGCAGCACCAGCAGGCTCAGCAATACGCCGCCGCGCCGCAGGCCGACGGTCAGCCCCACGCCGATGGCGCCAATAAAGCTCAGCGTTGGCGTGCCCATCAATAGCGTCAGGGCCAGCACCTGCCACTCCGCGGTCGAAAGTCCGAATAACATAGCGATCAGCGGAGAGATTATCAGCAGCGGCAGCCCGGAAACCACCCAATGCGCCGCGATTTTTGCCAGCACCACCAGCGACAGCGGCACCGGCATCAGCATCAGTTGCTGCAGCGAGCCATCCAGCCAGTCATCGCGAAACAGCCGGTCCATTGCCAGCAGCGAAGAGAGTAACGCGGCCACCCAGACAATGCCCGGCGCAATCTGCCGGAGCAGCTGCGGTTCAGGGCCGATACTGAGGGGGAACAGAGTGATAATAATCAGGAAAAACCACAGGGGGTTGATAATTTCGGCGTAATTGCGAAAGGCAAGGCGCAGGTCGCGCCAGAATATCTGCTTGATCATGCCGCGACCGCCTCATCGTCACTCAGCATAATCGTGCGTAAGGGAACGCACAGAGGGCGCAGAGGTTGATGGGTGGTCAGGATGACCGCACCGCCCTGGCCGATGTGCTGCTCCAGCCGGGTGGTCAGCGTTTGCACGCCAGCCGCATCGAGCGCGGTGAAGGGTTCATCTAAAATCCAGAACGTCGCGCGGCTGAGCCAAAGCCTCGCCAGCGCGACGCGCCGCTGTTGCCCGGCAGAGAGTTGCGCTACGGGAACATCTTCAAAGCCCACCAGCTCAACCTGCGCCAGCGCCTGCCAGCGCGCCTCAATGGTCGCCTCAGGATGGTAAAAGCGCAGATTTTCGTCCGCCGTTAGCGCCCCTTTAACCCCCACCTGATGACCGAGCCACAAGAGCTGCGCGTGCCAGCTATCGCGAGTACGCCGCAGCGGTTTGCCCTGCCAGAGAATTTCCCCTTCTTCTGGCGTCGATAACCCGGTCAGGAGGTGTAATAACGAGGTTTTTCCCGCACCGTTGGGGCCTGAAATTTGAATAATCTCGCCGGGTTGTACCGCAAACGATAGGTGGGTAAAAAGGGTTCGTTCATCCCGCAGGCAGGCGATATTTTTTATTTCCAGCATCAGAAAGCAGGTCCAGTTCGGGGGTCAGCGCATTCAAGTGCCTTATTATAACGAAAGAAAACAATCTGTTTTGCTGAATATATTAAAAATTTTGAACCGCCGCTAAACAGGTAAAAATGCTAAAAACTCATAATCGAACGTGCCAGTAGCGGTTGCATTTTCACCACTACCGGCATTCCTTTCTTTAGCGATGCAAGCGTAAGGTACTGGCAATAGAGGATATCGCAGCAATAGCGCAGGCGAGGCCAAACACATAAACGGCAAACTGTGCGCCGCCTGGGCCGGTTAAGCCGTTCAACAGCGCAATAACCATCGCCACCAGCGCCGCACCGATGGACAGCCCAGTCGTCCTGGCGGTGGATAATACCCCGGAGGCCGTTGCCGTGCGATTTGCTGAGACATTAGCAAACATCTCCTTATTATTTGGCGGCAGGAATAAGCCATACCCCACCCCGCAAACGGCGGTCCGCCACAGAAAATCATTCACCGTCGCAGCGCCCGGCAACAGTGCCAGCGAGCCTAAGCCAAGACAAAAGATAACCACCCCGACAGTTGAAATCTGCGTCGGATTAAAACGGTTTGACAAGCTTCCCGCCAGCGGGGCGCAGATTGCGACCGCCACCGGCCACGGCGTAAAGATAAAAGCCGATTCCAGTACTGAGTAATGGTAGGTATGTTGCAATACAAACGGTAAACCGACCAATGCCATTCCCTGGGCGATGAACAAAGAGCTGGACGAGATCACCGCCAGGGTATATTGGCGTGAGCGAAATATATCAAGCGGCAATAGTGGATGCTTCGCTCGCGTCTGGGCGATAATAAAGAAAGCAAATAACGCCACTGATGCCACCGCGCAGTAGATAAGCGTTCGGCCCTCCCAGCGGCCAATTTGATCGACCGCCACCACCATCAAGCCTAATGCCGCCGCTGAACTCACGGCCCCGGCCCAATCAAAGCCCTGCTCCTTTTCGTTATCCTCCCCTAATGAAATCAAGGAGAAAACAATCGCAGCGCCGCCAGGCAGGATATTGATATAGAAAAGCCACGGCCAGGAGAGCGACGAGATGATAAATCCGCCCAGCGCCGGACCGATAGCCGTGCCAACCGCGAAGGCCAGCGCATTCAGCCCGAAAATCGTTCCTAGCGCGCGGGGTGGGAAAATAACCCGGTACAAGCCCAGCCCCACGCTTATCATGACCGCATAGCTTACCCCTTGCAGTATGCGCATGGTAACCAGTACGCCAAAGGTCGGCGCAAGGCTACAGCCCAGCGAAGAGAGCGTAAATAACGCCATTCCCGCCGTATAAAAACGCTTCTCACCGATTCTGCTGCCCAGCGACGCGCAAATCAGCATCGTCGCCGCGCTGGCTACCTGATAGCCGTTGATGATCCAGATACCGGACGCCGAATCGACCCGTAACGCACTGGCAATCGAAGGCAAGGCGACATTGACAATGGAACTATCCAGCGCCGCCATTAGCACGCCGATTAGTATGGCCGCGGCGGCTAAATAGCGCCTCGGCGCCTCAAAACCTTGATCAAGTGAACAACTACTTACCAGCGACATATCCGCAGGTCCTTATCAAAACAGATCAAATGGTTTTATTGTTATGAATGTCGCCAGAGGGAAAAACCAGAGAATAAAATCGAGATTATTAGCGAAAAAATCGATGGCCGTTCGTCACCGCGATAATCATCGCTATATTCGTCAATAATTAAAAATCTGATGACAAAGTAGTCACCAAAATTTATAAATATGCTGGCGGATAGAAAATAACGCTCATATAAGGTTTAAGATGAAGCTTAATGAACTTCTGGCGTTCGTTACTGTTGTGGAAACGGGGAATATCACCCTGGCGGCAGAACGTCTGAATCGAGTGCAATCCAGTATTTCCCATCGGATACGCAGCCTGGAAAGTAGCCTGGATGCCACGCTATTAGACAGGAAGAACGAGGGGTGCATCCCAACCGAGCAGGGAAAGATATTGTATGAATATGCCCTCAAAATGCTTAACCTGGCGGATGATTGCAAACACAACATTACCCTTTCAAAAAGACGCCGATTAACGATTAAAATCGGCATCATTGAATGTTTGCCGCCCTATGTTATCAGCGCATTGATTGATTCAGGCCATGACTTAGGCTGGGATATTGATGTTTCAATCGGCAATACCAGCAGTTTACTTAATGCTTTCGATAGACACGAATATGATGCGGTCATTATTGGCGCGGGCTTCTCCTCCCCACAGCATACGCGCGCTATGTTGCTCACTAGTGAGTTAGTGCTTATCACCGCGAAAGATCATCCAGCCATCACCGCGACCTCCGCTCTGGATGACAATGTCTTTTTATTGAGTAGTAAAAAATGCGCAACTTCAACGCGCAATCTGGATATGTTATTCCGTGAAGGCAACATTACTCCCAGGCGCGTCGTGGAGTGCGGCTCTTACCCGGTGCTGTTCTCAAATATCGCCGATGGCAAAGGGGTCTCGCTGGTGCTGCGTTGCTCAATCAGCGATGAGATCCAGCAAAAAATAAAAATCCATCCATTAACAGGTGAGTTTAATGATTTCGGAATTGAGCTGCTATGCCGCCCTGAGGGCACCCATTTCGATTTGCAGCAGTTGAACCTCATGGTGGCATCCGTATTTCAGGATCCACGGCTGCGTGAGACTGGCTATTAATTCCGTCCGCCGGGATAATTTGATAGCCGGACGAGCATTTTTTAATCCTGGCGAAACCTGCTGTATCAAAATGCATCCCGGCAACCAGTATCTGTTCAGCGCGGACCTTTTCAAGAAGGCGAATGCGCGTCTCCTGCGCCAAAAGCGGGTCGAAGTCGAAGGCTATCGTGACCTCGGGGTCTAATAGCTGAATATGGGGAAAATGCACAATATCCCCCCACACTAATACGCGTTCTATGCTTCCAGAGAGGAGATACCCCGTATGGCCTGGCGTATGTCCTTTTAATGCCAGGGCACTGATACCAGCAAACACCTCGCCTTCATCAATCAGCCGTAAACGATGCTGATATTGTTTAAACACGCTGCGCGCGAACATAACATTACCTTTAACGCGTTCACTGGCCGTAACCAAATTACGGTCATCTTCGAGATAACTGAATTCATCTTGAGGTATTATCAATTCAGCACGAGGAAATACCGCGTCTTGCTGCGAATTAATTAAGCCACCGATGTGATCGGGATGCGCATGGGTCAACAGTACGGCGTCAATATCCTCTGGTTTGACGCCAAGTTTAGCCAGATTATTGATCAGTTGGCCTCCCCACCCTTTAACGCCGCCAGCGCCGCTATCGATCAGGATATTCATCCCGGCTTGTTGTACCAGAAAGGTGTTTATGTTGACCGTATTCGGTTGTGCTATACGGGCGTTTGCCTGAATGTTTCTGCACTCGTCTTCATCAATTTTGGTTAACAGGCCAAAACCTACCTGCAAATAGCCATCGCTTACGGCAGTAACGCGCATATCGCCGAGGACTTTACTGGGAAAAGTAGTATTCATCGTTAACTCATCAGTATCAGTGTAATCGCCAAAAACAGCCTCCATTATTAGAGGCTCTCACCGCTATGCTCTAACGGATAATTTCGATATCACCATCGATATTGTTGATTGCCACTGACCGAAGCCCCCTTCCCCCACCTGCTACGCTTACTACTCCATTCCATAAAAAAGGCTCAACCATGAATATTGATTTATCGGGGAAAGTCGCGCTGGTGACGGCATCCACGGCCGGCATCGGTTATGCCATTGCCAAAGGGCTGGCGGCCAGCGGCGCGGAAGTGATTATCAACGGCCGCAGCGAACATAGCGTTAATGCGGCGATGGCGCGGCTGCAACAGGAGGTGCCGGGATTCCGGCCCTATCCCGCGGTGGCCGATCTCAGTGACGCCGCGGGCGTCAGCCAACTGCTGCAGGCGGTGAATGAAGTCGATATCCTGGTGAATAACGCCGGTATTTACGGCCCGCAGGATTTTTACGCCACCGATGACGCCACCTGGGAAAACTACTGGCAAACCAACGTAATGTCCGGCGTTCGCCTGTCACGCGCGCTGTTGCCCGCCATGGTGCGTAAAGGCTGGGGTCGGGTGGTCTTTATCTCCTCCGAATCGGCACGCAATATTCCCGCCGACATGATCCACTACGGCGTAACCAAAACCGCGCAACTGTCGCTGGCGCGCGGACTGGCGAAATACGTCGCCGGCAGCGGCGTCACCGTAAACAGCGTGCTGCCCGGCCCAACCCTTTCTGACGGTTTTGCCGAAATGATGAAAGATGAGGTCACGCGAACCGGTAAGCCGCTGGAACAACTGGCGAAAGAGTTTGTTATGGCGCAGCGCCCCGCTTCGGTTATTCAGCGCGCGGCCTCGGTGGATGAGGTGGCCAATATGGTGGTCTACGTCTGTTCGCCGCAGGCATCCGCCACCTCCGGCGCCGCGCTACGGGTCGATGGCGGCGTAGTCGATGATATTGTCTGAATTACCCCGCTAAGCAGGGGGAGCAAAGCTCCCCTTTCTCACCTGCAGTTGCGCTATTTAGCGCTAAATAGCTCAAAAGGTTTAAAACACGCCGCGATGTCGCACAAAGTGAACAGGAAGTCGCATTCACGATACTTATCATTGCTGTTTTGAACATAAATAGTGGTGTTAATGTCTGTCATCAGAAGCTTACTTTTCTTTCTCGGCGCAGCGGCGGCTTCCGCCATCGCGGTACTTTGTCTATGGATGGATATCCGGGTGTTTGGCAACGATATCCCGGAGATTTCGCTTACCGAGGTAGTGCAGGAGGGCGTGCTGGCGATAATCGTGCTGATGCACTTCCTGCTGGCGAAAAAATATGAGCTCCTGCGCTACTGTAATATCCTCGTTGGCGGCTTCTTCCTGGCGATGCTGATCCGCGAACTGGATGCGCTGTTTGATCTTATTACTCACGGCAGCTGGGTGTGGTTCGCGCTGGCAACGACGATAGCCGCGCTAATCGCTCCGCTGCGCCACGCTCGTCAAACGCTGTCGCAACTGGCGCAATACACCCGCACGCCTTACTACGGCATGATGATAAGCGGCCTTCTGGCGATTCTGGTCTTCTCACGGCTGTTCGGCATGCATGGCTTATGGTATGCCGTACTCGATGAGAACTACGCGCGGGTGGTGAAAAACAGCGTTGAAGAGGGTAGCGAGTCGTTCGGCTACATGCTTTGCCTGACCGCCTCGATTGGCTACTACTGCTACTTCCGCTATCAGGCGCGGCAGAAAAGCTAATCCACTGCGCCGCCAGAATGTCGCATTCTGGCGGCAGCGTGAATCATGAATTACCCCTGAATTTTCCACTTCCGCTTGAGCACATTTTTGTCCTGGCTATCCAGCCAGTGGTTCACTATCTCAAGCAGCGCCGGATTATCCTTATTCATCATATAGACCTTATAGCTGGCGGTGCCGGGGAACGGCGTCTCATTCGCCACGCAGAACACGCCGGGCTCCTTGCTCTGGTAGTAATCCCCTTCTATCAGGTCGGTCACCATCATATCGGCCGTTTTTTGCCGCAGCGCCTGCAGATTATCGATATTGTTCTGCACGCGGATGATCTGCGCATGCTTGATATGCTCATCAACGAAACTTTGGTTGGTACCGCCGGGGTTCACAATCACCTTCACATTCGGCTGGTCGATTTTTTCAAGGCTGCCGAGCGCTGGCGCGGCGCTGCAGTTCGCCAGGGCGATTTTACCATTGGCCACCACCGGATGGCTCAGGGAGAAATCTTTTGCCCGTGCCGCCGTCTCCGTTACGCCTCCCATAGCGATATCAAACTTATCGGCTTTTAAATCAGTCGATAACGTTGGCCAGCTGGTGATAATAAACGTCACCTTCACTCCCAGCGTTTTCCCCAGATCGTGCGCCATATCGACGTCGTAGCCGATAAGTTCGCCGGCGCCGTTATGAAAGGCCAACGGCGCGTAGTCCCCCGGCACGCCGACTTTTAACTCGCCGCTTTGTTGAATTGACTGCATATCACGCGCCTGGACGCCGCAGGCTATCACCGCCGCCATCAGGGCCACACCCAACTTAAACTTCATCTTAAATTCCTTATGATTTCATCTTCATGCTGCCAGCGACCACGGTTTTCACCACCGTTGCCGTCAGCTTTGGTAGCGCAAGCGGCGTGAGTTCACCTTGCTCCTGCGCATGGCGCAGTAATTCACAAAAGCGCGCCACCTCGTTCACCGGAAACATAGCAATATCCTGTGCAGAATATTGCCACCAGCGCAGCGCTAACAGCTGCTCAACAATCGGTTCGGCAAAACGGTATTTGATGAGCTTCGCCGGGTTCCCGCCAACCATGGTATACGGGGCAACATCTTTCACCACCAGCGCGTTGGCGGCGATAACCGCGCCATCGCCAATGGTAATCCCCTGCGCCAACGTCACGTTTTGTCCAATCCAGACATCATTGCCAATCACGATGGGGCGCGTCTGTTTTTCAAAAGCGTAAAAATGATTTTCCCGTCCGTTATCCGCTGCCAGGGTTGCCATTAGCGCTGAATGACGGGCGTAAAAAACCGGGCTGGAGCTTGCCCACTCTAAGGGATGACGATCGCCTAATACCTGTAATCTATCAGCGATTGAGGTGTAGCGCCCAACCTGAATAAACGCCGGCAACAACGTACGGGTGTAACTGAAAGCCCCCAGCGAAGCCAACCGCTCGCCACAGCGCCCCCAATAGGTGGTATAAGGTTCAGTGCATAAATTTTCTGGTACTTCAATTGGTTGCTCATCACGATAAAACGGATGGTCGCAAACCAGCCTCTGCCCGCCGAGGAAAATACGCTGACTTTGTAATAACGATCTTATTTCGCCAAATGCGATTTTCATTTTTCACCCTTTCCTGTCCAGCGTAATGTCGTCACCCAGCCAGCACACCTCCTATTGATAGCATCCATGCTTTATCCATATCACAAAATGTTAATGAAATGTTTTTATTTTGTGATGCACAACCAGGATTCATTGCACCTTATTTGTGCAATGAATAACCAAATCCTACGCTCAGGATCCGCTCACCTCCCAATAATTTAGCGATATTGCTGGAAATACTATTTTCCGCAATAGCTGGCACACATCGTGCTTTGTTAATTGAGTATCAGAATTCTGTTAAATGAGAGCGAACTATCATTAAGGGCAGAGATGAACGATAGCAACGGCTTGTTTCACATTATTGAATCCACTTTCAGCCAGCTCACGCCGAGCGAAAAGCGTATTGGCAGCTGGCTGTTAAGCCATCGGGAGCATATCCCGTTTGAGACCGCCGACAGCATTGCGCAGGCCACCGGCACCAGCGGGATAACCGTAGGCCGCTATCTGCGCAAGCTGGGCTATCGCAATCTCGATGACGTGAAGCACAGCCTGAAGGAGCCCGCTTCAACGCCCTACCGCCAGTGGGGAGTTATCGACCGGCTTGACTCCTGGTCACAGCAGCAGGCGCAGCCGGATCGCGCCAGCCTGTCGTTGCAGATGGAGTTGGATGCCATTCGCTATGTCTATCAACTGGCGCAGGAACCGACCTTCGCCCGCGTCAGTCAACGCATCGCCGAGGCCGACGCGGTTATCATCATTGGCATTCAGTCGACCCGCGGCATCGCCAACACGTTCTTCAGCCATCTGGAATACCTGCGCCCGCGCGTGACCTACGCCGACGGCAGCTCCGGTAGCTGGCTGGAATCATTGAATTCTGAATACCAGCGCCCCTATGTGGTGCTGACCGATACCCGCGCTTACTCCGTCGCCGCGCGCCAGTTTTGCCGGGTCGCCTGCGAACGCGGGGTTGCCACCGCGCTGGTCACCGATATCTGGTGTCCGTGGGCGCGCGACTATCCGGTTGATTTACTACAGGTAAAAACCGATACCGGCCACTTCTGGGATTCGCTGGCGCCGATCGGTTGCCTTTTTAATCTGCTGCTCTCCGCGGTGGTGGAACGGCTGGGGCCGAGCCTCTCCAGCCGCCTTGCCGCGAACCGCGCGCTGCAGCAGGAATTTGGTCAGTTTGAACGTTAAGGAAATTTTCGATGAGCCATCTTTCCCTGGTGGATATCGCCGCGCGTTTTCCCACGCTGCCTGTCGACCTGAAATACGCCACCGCCGATAACATTACCGGCCAACCGATTTATCGCGAAGCCCGCTGCCTGCTGCACCCCGACGCGGCCGTCGCGCTGGAGAAATCTATCGCCATCGCCGCGCTGGCGGGCTATCGCCTGCTGGTACTTGACGCCTATCGTCCACAGCGCGCCCAGCAACTGCTGTGGAATGCCTGCCCGAACCAGGATTATGTCGTACCGGCCAATATCGGCTCCAACCACAGCCGCGGCACCGCCATCGACGTAACGCTACTCGATGAACACAACAACCTGCTCGACATGGGCACCGCCTTTGACGAAATGGACGATCGCTCGCATCCCTACCACCCGGCGGTAGCGCAGGAGGCCCAGCGCAATCGCCTGTTGCTGAACGCCATTATGTTCGGCGGCGGCTTTAAAGGTATTACCACGGAATGGTGGCACTTCGAACTACCGGACGCGGCCGGTTATCCGCTACTCGATGATGTTTTCGCCTGTTTCTCCCCCGCTCAGATTGACGGAGTTTCACCATGAACATGACTCGCCCAGCATCCGTAGGTTTTCGCCCGTTACTGTTAGCCGCCGCGCTCTGCGCCGCCATCCCTTCCGCCTTTGCCGCGGTGCCGAAAGATATGCTGGTGATCGGCAAAGCCGCCGACCCGCAAACGCTCGACCCGGCCGTCACCATCGATAACAACGACTGGACGGTGACCTATCCGGCCTACCAGCGGCTGGTCAAATACAAAACCGATAATGGCAAAGGTTCAACCGATGTCGAAGGCGATCTCGCCGAAAACTGGCAGGCCTCCGACGACGGCAAAACCTGGACTTTCACTCTGCGCAAAGGCGCGCAGTTTGCCGACGGCTCGCCGGTGACGGCAGAGGCGGTCAAACTCTCTTTTGAACGCCTGATGCGCATTAAACAGGGGCCATCGGAGGCGTTTCCCAGCGGGCTGAAGGTGGATGTCGTCGATCCGGCCACCGTTCGTTTCACGCTGCCGGAATCTTTCGCGCCGTTCCTGCATACCCTCGCCAATGACGGCGCCTCCATCATTAACCCGGCGGTGCTGAAAGCCAACGCCGCCGATGACGCCCGCGCCTATCTGGCCGAGCACACCGCAGGCTCCGGCGCGTATAGCCTGCAGCGCTGGCAGAAAGGCCAACAGTTGGTGCTGGTGCCCAACCCGCACTTCAGCGGCAACAAGCCGGCCTTTAAGCGCGTCACGGTGAAAATCATCGGCGAAAGCGCCGCTCGCCGTCTGCAGTTGACCAAGGGCGACCTGGATATCGCCGACGCCCTGCCGGTCGATCAGTTTGCGGCATTGAAGAAAGAGGACAAGGTGACGGTCTACGACTATCCGGCGCTGCGCGTCACCTACCTGTATCTCAACAACAGCAAAGCGCCGATGAACCAGGCGGATCTGCGCCGCGCGGTGTCGTGGGCAACGGACTATAAAGGCATGGTCGACGGCATTCTCGGCGGTAACGGTAAGCAGATGCGCGGGCCGATCCCCGATGGCATGTGGGGTTACGACGCCAGCGCCATGCAGTATTCATTAGATCTCGACAAAGCCAAAGCGGCGCTGGACAAGGTAGCGGATAAGCCGAAAACGCTGACGTTCCTCTACTCTGATAACGATCCGAACTGGGAGCCGATTGCGCTCTCCACTCAGGCCAACCTGCAGGCGCTGGGTATCCAGGTCAAGCTGGAGAAACTGGCCAACGCCACCATGCGCGAGCGTGTGGGTAAAGGTGATTACGACATCGCGATCGGTAACTGGAGCCCGGATTTCGCCGACCCCTATATGTTTATGAACTACTGGTTCGAGTCGGACAAAAAAGGGCTGCCGGGAAACCGCGCGTTCTACGACAACCCACAGGTTGATGCGTTGTTGAAACAGGCGGTTGCCACCACCGATCAGGCGGCGCGGACCAAAGATTATCAGCAGGCGCAAAAAACCGTCATTGATGACGCCGCCTACGTCTACCTGTTCCAGAAGAACTATCAGGTCGCCATGAACAAGGAGGTGAAAGGCTTCGTTTTCAACCCGATGCTTGAGCAGATTTACAATATCGCCGACATGCACAAGTAGCGGGCCGTCTCTCCATCTTGTCGGGTCGGGCCGTCGCAGGCCCGGCCGAGGAGCGCCATCATGAGTTTCTGGGGTTTAATACGACAGCGCTGTTGGGGGCTGATATTAGTCGTCGCCGGCGTCTGCGTGATTACGTTTATTATTTCGCACCTGATTCCCGGCGACCCGGCGCGGCTGCTGGCGGGCGATCGCGCCAGCGATGCAATCGTCCGCCATATTCGCCAGCAGCTGGGGCTGGATTTACCGCTCTGGCAGCAGTTTGCCCGCTACGTTGACGCCCTGCTCCACGGCGATCTCGGCACCTCGATTCGCACCGGCCGCCCGGTACTGGAAGATTTAAAGACCTTCTTCCCGGCGACGCTGGAGCTGGCCTTTTGCGCGCTGCTGATTGCCCTACTGGTCGGCATCCCGCTCGGCGTGCTGTCGGCGGTTTACCGCAATCGCTGGACCGATCACCTGGTGCGCCTGATGGCGCTGACCGGCATCTCGACTCCGGCATTCTGGCTCGGTCTCGGGGTAATCGTCTTGTTTTACGGCAAGCTCGATTGGCTACCCGGCAGCGGCAGGCTCGATGACTGGTTCGATCCGCCCACCCGCGTCAGCGGTTTTTATCTGCTGGATTCACTGCTGGAAGGCAATATTGAAGTCTTCTTCAATGCCCTGCAGCACCTCATTTTGCCGGCGGCCACCCTTGCCTTCGTTCATCTTGGCATCGTCGCCAGGCAGATCCGCTCGGCAATGCTCGAGCAGCTCAATGAGGATTACATTCGGACCGCGTTAGCCAGCGGCCTGCCGAAATTCACCATTGTGGTGCGCTATGCGCTACCCAACGCGCTGATTCCCTCCATCACCGTACTCGGGCTGGCGCTGGGCGATCTGCTGTACGGCGCGGTGCTCACTGAAACGGTTTTCGCCTGGCCTGGAATGGGCGCTTACGTGGTGTCTTCGATTCAGGCGCTCGATTTCCCCGCCGTGATGGGCTTCGCCATCGTGGTCTCCTTTGCTTACGTACTGGTCAACCTGGTAGTCGACCTGCTCTATTTATGGATCGACCCGCGCATGGGTCGGGGAGAAAGATAAGTGATGATGACTCAGGAACAACCGCTTCCACAGCCAAAGGCTGAAAAAAGCGGCCACTGGAAGCGTCGTTGGTGGTTGATCCGCCAGAGCCCGCTAACGCTGATTGGCGCAGCGATCATGCTGATCATGCTGTTTTTAATGATCTTCTCGCCGTGGCTGACGCCGCACGATCCTAACGCTATCAACCTTGCCGCGCGTCTGCAGGCGCCGTCGTTCGATCACTGGTTTGGTACCGACGAGGTTGGCCGCGATCTGTTCAGCCGCGTACTGATCGGCAGCCAGCAGTCGGTGGCCGCCGGGCTGGCGGTGGTATTGATCGCCGGGATCAGCGGCTCGCTGCTGGGCTGTCTCTCCGGGGTGCTTGGCGGGCGCAGCGACGCGCTGATTATGCGTCTGATGGACATTATGCTGTCGATTCCGTCGCTGGTGTTGACCATGGCGCTGGCGGCGGCGTTAGGCCCGAGCCTGTTCAACGCGATGCTGGCGATCGCCATCGTGCGTATTCCATTTTACGTGCGCCTGGCGCGCGGCCAGACGCTGGTGGTTCGTCAGCATACTTTCGTCGAGGCCTCGGTGACGTTTGGCGCCTCGCGCTGGCATCTGATCAGTTGGCATATTCTGCGTAACGCCCTGCCGCCGCTGGTGGTGCAGGCCTCGCTGGATATCGGCAGCGCGATTCTGATGGCCGCCACGCTCGGTTTTATTGGCCTCGGCGCCCAGCAGCCCACCGCGGAATGGGGCGCGATGGTCGCTAACGGCCGCAACTACGTGCTCGATCAGTGGTGGTACTGCGCCTTCCCCGGCGCGGCGATCCTGATCACCGCCGTCGGCTTTAACCTATTTGGCGATGGCATCCAGGATCTACTGGATCCCAAAGCCGGAGGGCGCAACTAATGGAAAATCGGGTCTTAACTATCGATAACGTTCGCCTGAGTTTCCCGGTCTATCAGGGCCAGGTCAACGTGCTGAATAATATCTCGCTGCACATCGATCGCGGTGAAATCGTCGGCGTGGTGGGCGAATCCGGCTCCGGCAAATCGGTGACCGCGATGCTGGCGATGCGGCTGCTTCCCGCCGGTAGCTATCATATTCATAGCGGCGCTATCACCCTGATGGGTCACGATATGCTCAACCTGACGGAAAACACGCTACGCGATATTCGCGGCAGCAAGGTCGCGATGATTTTTCAGGAGCCGATGACCGCGCTTAACCCCACCCGACGCATCGGTAAGCAGATGGTAGACGTCATCCGCCAGCACCGTCCCATGTCGTTGCGTGAAGCACGCGCCCGCGCCGTCGAGCTGCTGGCGGATATGCAAATTGCCGATCCGCAAAGCGTGCTCAAGCGCTATCCCTTCGAACTCTCCGGCGGCATGCGCCAGCGGGTGATGATCGCTATCGCCTTCTCCTGCGAGCCCGACCTGCTGATTGCCGACGAACCGACCACCGCGCTGGACGTCACCGTACAGCGTCAGGTACTGCGCCTGTTAAAGCAAAAGGCCCAGGCGACCGGCACGGCGGTGCTGTTTATCAGCCATGATATGGCAGTGGTCTCTCAGGTGTGCGATCGACTGTACGTCATGTACGCCGGCGCGGTCATTGAAAGCGGCAACACCGGAGAAGTACTACAGCAGCCGCAGCATCCCTACTCTATTGGCCTGTTAAACAGCGCTCCTGATAAGGGAGAACCGCGCACGCCGCTACGTTCTATTCCCGGCACCGTGCCGAATCTGGCGCATCTTCCCGCCGGCTGCGCCTTCCGCGAACGCTGCTTCGCCGCGGGTGAAGCCTGCGGTATCACCCCCACGCTGCAGGCTCATGATAGCGCCGCCGATAGACAGGCTGCCTGCTGGTACCCGCAACGGGAGAACGCCCATGTCTGAAACGCTATTAACCCTCAATGATGTGCACCTGACCTTTGCCGCGCAGAAAAACTGGCGCGGGAAAGTCATCGAACGCGTCTATGCGCTAAATGGACTGGATATGACGGCCAGGCGCGGCGAAACCTTAGGGATCGTTGGCGAATCCGGCTGTGGGAAAAGCACCCTGGCGAAGCTGCTGATGGGCATGTTAAAGCCCTCTTCGGGCCACTTAACCCGCGCGCCGGCGCGCGGCGAAAACCAGAGCGGACGCATGCAGATGGTGTTTCAGGATCCGCTCTCATCGCTGGACCCACGGCTACCAGTCTGGCGCACCATCACCGAACCAGTGTGGATCCAGTCGCGCATGCCTGAAAAGGCGCGTCGCGATCTCGCCGAGCAGCTGGCGCTACAGGTGGGGATCCGTAGCGAATATCTCGATCGGCTGCCGCACGCTTTTTCCGGCGGCCAGCGCCAGCGTATCGCCATCGCCCGCGCGCTCTCGTCGCAGCCGGAGATAATCGTGCTTGATGAGCCGACTTCGGCGCTGGACATCTCGGTGCAGGCGCAGATCCTTAATCTGCTGGTCGAACTCCAGCAGCGGCAGAATCTCACCTACGTGCTGATTTCGCATAACGTCTCGGTGATACGCCATATGAGCGATCGGGTGGCGGTGATGTATCTCGGGCAAATCGTTGAGATGGGGGAGACGCGGCAGGTGCTGGATAATCCTGCGCATCCTTATACCCGGCTATTGATGGAGTCGGTACCGCGCATCGGTTCGCCATTAGGCGAAGGCGTGCGCAATACCGAACTACCGGGCAACCGCCGGCTACCGACGGGATGCTTCTTTCGGGAACGCTGTCCTTACGCCAGCCAGGGCTGTGAACGGCCGCAGCCGCTGGAGGCGCAAGCGAATGGCGCGCAGGTCCGCTGCTGGAAAGCGCAAACAATAAGATGAGACCGGGCGCCAGTCCTGTAGCCCGGGGAAGGCGCTTACGCCGCCCCCGGGTCAGCCGTTATAAATGAATCAGAACAGCCCCAACGGCGCAGTGCCGTAGCTCACCAGCAGGTTTTTGGTCTGTTGATAGGCTTCCAGCGCCATCTTGTGGGTTTCCCGCCCGACGCCGGACTGCTTATACCCGCCAAACGCGGCATGCGCCGGGTAAACGTGATAGCAGTTGGTCCACACTCGTCCGGCCTTGATGCCGCGCCCCATGCGGTACGCCAGGTTAGTATCCCGCGTCCACACCCCGGCCCCTAAACCAAACTGCGTCTGGTTCGCGATCGCCAGCGCCTCCGCCTCGTCCTTAAAGGTGGTCACGCCGATGACCGGGCCAAAGATCTCCTCCTGGAAGCTGCGCATCTCGTTGTGCCCTTTAATCAGCGTCGGCTGAATATAGAAGCCGCTATCCAGCTCGGCGGTAATGCTCGCGCGATCGCCGCCGGTGAGGATCTGCCCGCCTTCATCACGAGCGATCTTGATATATGACAGGATCTTATCGAACTGCTGGCGTGATGCCTGAGCGCCGATCATCGTTTCGGTATCAAACGGATCGCCGCGACGGATCTGCATCACTTTTGCCATTACCCGCTCCATAAACGGCTCGTAGATCGATTCGTGGATCAACGCGCGCGACGGACAAGTACAGACTTCTCCCTGATTGAAGAAGCCCAGTACCAGCCCTTCCACCGCCTTCTCGATAAACTCCTCCTCGCCATCCATTACGTCGGCAAAATAGATATTCGGCGATTTGCCGCCCAGCTCAACGGTACAGGGAATAATATTCTCCGCCGCGCAGGCCATAATATGACGGCCTACCGGCGTCGAGCCGGTAAAGGCGATTTTAGCGATCCGCTTGCTGGTGGCCAGCGCTTCGCCGGCCTCTTTGCCAAAGCCCTGCACCACGTTCAACACCCCTGCCGGGAAGAGATCGCCGATAATTTCCATCAGCAAAGTAATACTCAGCGGCGTCTGCTCCGCCGGTTTTAAGACCACGCAGTTGCCTGCCGCCAGCGCGGGCGCCAGTTTCCATGCCGCCATCAGCAGCGGGAAGTTCCACGGAATAATTTGCCCAACCACGCCTAACGGTTCGTGGAAATGATAAGCCACGGTGGTGTCGTCAATTTCGGCGGTACTGCCTTCCTGCGCGCGCAGACAACCGGCGAAATAGCGGAAATGATCGACCGCCAGCGGCAGGTCGGCGTTCAGGGTTTCGCGGATTGGTTTGCCGTTATCCCAGCTCTCCGCTACCGCCAGATACTCCAGATTCTCCTGAATGCGGTCGGCGACCTGCAGCAGAAGATGAGAACGCTGCTGTACCGAGGTTCGCCCCCAGGCGTCCGCCGCCCGGTGTGCCGCATCAAGGGCCAAATCGATATCTTTGGCGTCGGAACGGGGAAACTGCGCAATGTTGCTCCCATCGACGGGAGAAGTATTCATGAAATATTCGCCGCTTAACGGCTCGACGAATTTACCGTCTATGAAGTTGCCGTAGGCCGATTTGAATGAAACCAAAGCGCCCGGTTTGCCAGGATGAACATAACGCATAGCAATCTCCTTCTGTAGGGTTAAGGCGCAGCGGCGTGGTGGTTTTTGCTATTGTCCGCTGCACGCTTTTTCCTGTAGCAGGGGTTATGCCAGGTTTGCGTACTTCACATAAAATTCATAATTTCCAAATAATTACATATATCCCTCTGCCGATTCGCGTCCTCTTTGTCGCACAGGATCCCGCTTCTGTGTTGCGAATCGCAACACCAAGAAAACCAAATTGCTACAATATTGCAACACAAACCAGCCGACCACGAGGTGCGCCGTGCAAGGAAATCCGTTCACTATCACCCCCGAGGCGCAGTCCAGCACGCTGCTGAGCGACTCCTGGCAACGCAGCCAGCGTTATGGCCTGCAGCCAACGAGCGACGAATTTCCGCGCCTGCGCGGCGGCGAACTGGCCGACGTGCTGGAAAGCAACCGCAGCCTACAACGGCTGGCGCAACCGGTGGCGACGCCGCTGGCGCAACGTGCCGCCGGGCTTCAATCGGTAGTGATTCTTTCCGATGCCAGCGGGCTGGTGCTCCAAACCTTCGGCAATAGCGCAGCGATGGAAAAAGCGCAAAGCTTCGCGCTGGAGCCTGGCAATATCTGGAGCGAAAGCGGTCGCGGCACCAACGCTATCGGTACCGCGCTGGCGATTGACGACAGCTGCGAAGTCGAAGGCCGCCAACACTATTTAACCCGTAATCAGGATTTGTATTGCGCGGCGGTTCCCCTACAAAGCCCCGATGGCCAGATTGCCGGGGCGCTGGATATTTCCGGCCCGGCGCATATCCCGCATCCCCACTCTCTGGCGTGGATAAAAGAGGCCGCCAAACAGATTGAATATCTGTGGGTGAAACAGAGTCTGCATCCGCAACAGTGGTTAATGAGCCTGCACTCGCGGGTACAGAAGCTCGATAGCGCCGAAGAGCTGCTGCTGGTTTTCTCCGATAACCTGCTGACCGCGGCCAATCGCCTGGCCATCCGCGAACTGGGCCTGCAGGCCGGACAGATCGGACAGATGACCTTCCAGCAGTTGTTCCCCCGCCTGACGCAAACGGCGGTCAGCGTGCCGCTACCGATGACCTTCCAGCAACGTGGCTACTACTACCGTCTGCGCGCGCCAACCCGCGCCAGCGTCGCCGTCCCCGCACAACCTGCACTTAACCTGCCGTTTTGCGCGTCCGGCGAAGGCGAGAAAATGGTCCGCCTGCTCAACGCCGGTATCGCGTTGTGCATCGAAGGCGAAACCGGCTGCGGCAAAGAGTTCCTCAGCCGTGAACTGCATGCGCATAGCCGCTGGCGCAGCGGTAAATTCGTCGCCATCAACTGCGCGGCCATTCCAGAATCGCTGATTGAATCGGAGCTTTTCGGCTATCAGGCGGGGGCCTTTACCGGCGCGAATAAAAACGGCTATATCGGCAAAATTCGCGAAGCCGATGGTGGGGTGCTGTTCCTCGATGAAATCGGCGATATGCCGCTGGCTCTGCAAACCCGTCTGCTGCGGGTATTGCAGGAAAAAGAGGTCATGCCGCTGGGTGGGAATCGCAGCGCGCCGGTGAACTTCGCCTTGATTTGCGCTACCCACCGTCATCTCGCGCAGCGTGTCGCCGAAGGCGCATTTCGCGAGGACCTGCTCTACCGCCTGCGCGAGTATGCTTTTACCATCCCGCCGCTACGCCAATGGCCTGAACTCAAGCAGTTTATTCCAGCGTTGTGGCGCTCGCTTGGCGCGGCAGAACGCCATATAACCCTCTCTGACGCGCTGATTCATCAACTGACATTATGTCGTTGGCCGGGTAACGTGCGTCAGTTGCAAAGCCTGCTCAAAGTCCTGTTGGCGCTGGCGGACGATGGCGAATGCCTGGGCGTCGCGGCGCTGCCGGAGGAGTATCAAAGCGCGCAGCAAACCAGCGCTCCGGGCGGGCTTCAACAACATGATGCAAAACTGATTGCCGATACGCTGGCCCGCTTTAACGGCAATGTGAGTAAAGCGGCGCAGGCGTTAGGCGTCGCGCGCAGCACGCTGTATCGACGGGCCGCGCGCGTACAAAGGAAGTGACTACGGCGTAAAGCGCGCCGGCAGCCAGGAGAAGAGACGGCGGCTCAGCGCTTCGCACAGCGCCACCAGCGTCTGCCCCAGCCGTTGCCAGACCACTTTTGCTACGCAGAGGCTCAGTGCTGAAATCAGCGCCGCGCCCAGCATATCCAGCGGGAAATGGACGCCGAGAAAAATACGCGCCCATGCTACCGGCAGCGCCGCCGCCAGCACCAGCAGCCCAATGCCGCGCAGGCGTAATGACAGCAGCGCGAAGGCGGCGCTGAACATTACGGTGCCGTGATCGCTTGGAAAAGAGTTATCCGCCGGGTGGCTTATCCAGGTATGACCCAGCGGCATCATAAACGGCCGCGGATGGAACCACAGGGTTCCACAGGCAACCCCCAGCCCTAACGCTATCAAAATCGTCATGGCGCAAAACAGCGCCTGTCGATGCCCCTGACGACCGCCAAGGAACCATAATCCCAGCAATATCGCCGGCACAATGAGAATAAGCCAGCTGGCGGAGAATTGAGCCAGTAGCAATAGGCTGTCCGGCGTACCTGGCCCGGCATTCAGCGTAAGGAAGGCGTTCTGGTTAAACGTTTCTAACAGGTTCATGGCGAGTTCTCGTCACAGTCATCATGCTGTCATTATCGCCGGCATACCTTAAGCCCGGATTAACCTGACGCTGAAGAATCCTCCTGGTTTTCTCCACCGGCTAACTGCTGCGGCAGCCGCGCCAGCAGTTCATCTACCACCACGCGAATTTTCTGCGGCACCCATACCGCTTCCGGCCAGACGGCGCTGATCGCAAAACTGCCGCTGACGGACGACGGCAATATTTGCTGGAGTTCTCCCCGCGCTATCTCGTCCGCCACCAGCCAATCCGGCAGCCAGGCGATACCCAGCCCGCTTTTTGCCGCCGCGGCGATGGCGGCGAAATCATCCATCGCCAGTCCGGGCTGAGGGCGAAACGCGAGCGCCGCTCCCTGCGTATCGCGCAAATGCCATTTCTGCATCTGCCCGGCGTAGAGATAGCCGATGGTAAGATGCTCGTGCAGTTCTTCCGCCGTCTGCGGCGCTGGTTGATTATGCAGATATAACGGCGATGCGCAGAGAATCATGCCGTGCTGGCCTAAACGCCGGGCCTTAAGAAAGCTGGAATCGCTCAACGCGCCGATACGTATCGCCATATCGAACCCTTCTTCAAACAGATTGACCTGACGGTCGCTAAACGACAGCTCGAGCTTAAGCTCCGGATAACGTTGGCTAAGAGGAAACAAGATCGGCGCCACGCAGCGCTGGCCAAACAGCACCGGCAGGCTGATTCGCAGCCGCCCTTGCACCTGGGTTTTCCCGCGCTGAATTTCATTTTCCGCATCCCGCAGGTTATCCAGCGCCCGGCGGGATTGCAGATAAAAGACCTCGCCTTCTTCGGTCAACGCCTGCCGACGCGTGGTGCGCTGAAACAGCGCGACGCCAAGCCGCTGCTCCAGCCGGGAAATGGTCTTGCCGACGGCGGAGCGCGTCACGTTCAGCTTCTCCGCGGCTTGCGCAAAGTTGCCGCATTCGACGACGGCGACAAATACCGGGATCGCATTTAAATCACTGCGCATTGATTGGTTCCTGAATGGATACAATGATAAAAAATAATGTCACTACTGGAGAAAAAAAGACAGTGTTACCCTGCGGACCATCAACTTTATGAGGAGTCCGTCATGAGTAACGTTTTGATTTTAAAATCCAGCATCAACGGCCCGGCGTCGCTAACCAACCAGCTAATAGATGAATATATGCAGACCCGCCGCGAGGCCGGTCATCAGGATTCGGTCGTCGAACACGATCTGACCACCCTCGCCTTGCCGAAACTCGACGGCGCGCTGTTTGCCGCGCTGCGCGGCGCGCAAGACCCGCGCCCGGCGATTCAGCAAGGCGTCGCCCTCTCTGATTCACTCATCGGCGAGTTAAAGGCCAGCGATCTGCTGGTGATCGGCGCGCCGATGTATAACCTCAACGTGCCAACCGATCTCAAAAACTGGTTCGATCTGGTGGCACGGGCGCGGGAAACCTTCCGCTACACCGAGACCTGGCCTCAGGGACTAGTGGAAAGCGTGCGTGCGGTGGTCATTAGTTCGCGCGGCGGCGTCCATGACGGGCAACCCAGCGATGCGGTCACCCCTTACCTGCGCGCGGTGCTGGGATTGATGGGGATTAGCGACGTCGAATTTATCTACGCCGAAGGGATGGATATTCGCCCGCACGGCCGCGACGCGGGCATTGCCCACGCCCGCCAGCATATCGCCAGGGCCGCTCAGCAGGCGTGAGCTCCGTTCTTTATACGGCTGGTAAAGGGTCATCTTTTATTTTAGAATAATCTAAATTTAGCAAATACTAAAATAAAATGACCACAGCACAACAACTGCAGGCCAGCGCCGGGGAAGCCGCTGTCCTGCTGAAGGCGATGAGCAATCCCCACCGATTACTGATTCTGTGCATGCTCTGCGAAGCCCCGCGTACAACCGCAGGCGAGCTGGCGCAAATCACCGGCCTGAGCCCTTCCGCCACCTCTCAGCACCTCGCACGAATGCGTGATGAAGGGCTAATCGACTGCGAGCGCGATGCGCAGCGCCTGCGCTATTTCATTACCCATCCCGCCGTTCAGCAGGTCATCGCTACGCTGAAGACCATTTACTGCCCGTAAGGAGTCCTTATGACTATCGCTACCGTTTCAGCCAACGAAGCCCAGGCGCTTATCGCCCAGGGGGCGCGGTTAATTGATATCCGCGCTGCCGACGAATACGCCCGCGAGCATATTCCGGCGGCGACACTGCTGCCATTAGAGCAATTAACTCACGGCGCGGCGCTCAATGCGCAGCCGGGCGACACCATCATTTTTCACTGCCAGGCCGGCTCGCGCACGCAAAATAACGCCAGCCTTCTGGCCGCCGCCGCCGCGCCCGCGCAGGTTAAGCTGCTGGCTGGCGGTATTCAGGCGTGGCGGGCGGCGGGGTTGCCGATAGTCGAAGATAAATCCCAGCCGCTGCCGCTAATGCGCCAGGTGCAAATCGCCGCAGGCGCGCTGATTTTGCTGGGCGTAGTGCTGGGCTACGCCGTCAACAGCGGCTTTTTCTTGCTGAGTGGTTTCGTTGGCGCGGGGCTCACTTTCGCTGGTCTCACCGGTTTCTGCGGCATGGCGCGCCTGCTGGCGGTCATGCCGTGGAACCGGCGTTAAAACGCCTGCCAGATGAGTAGGGCGATGCCGCCGAAGAGCAGCCATTTGACGATGTAATAAACCGTTTTATTCCATTTTTTCAATCGCTTGCCAATAATGCGGATTTGATAAATGTAACGGAAGCTGCGATTAATTCCGCCGGTGCGGTCGCCGACGTCGTTCGGCGCGGCGGCGGCGCTCATTAAATTTCGCCCCAGCCAGTGGTTCACCTTCTGCGCCCAGCGGTAACGCATGGGCCGTTCGATATCGCAAAAAAGAATCAGCCGATTCTCACCGCTGGTATTTTCCGCATAGTGAATATAGGTTTCGTCAAACAGCACACCCTCACCATCGCGCCAGCTGTAGCGTTCGCCGTCCACTTCAATAAAACAGCGGTCATCATTCGGCGTCGCCAGCCCGAGATGAAAACGCAGCGACCCGGCGTAAGGATCGCGGTGGCGAGGCAAACGGCTACCATCGGGTAGCGTGGCGAACATTGCCGCTTTAACCGAAGGAATCCCACGCAGCAGCTCGGTCGTTTTTGGACATAGCTGGCTGGCGGAGGGATGCGCGTCTTCATACCATTTCAGGTAAAAACGTTTCCAGCCGGTTTTAAAGAATGAGTTAAATCCGGCATCATTATATTTTTCCGCCGCTTTTATTTGCTCCAGACGCTGCAGGTTAATCCCCTCTTCACGAATAACCAACCAGTTCTTTTGTAATATCGCCAACTCTGGAAAAGTCTCCGGGCGTAGATACGGCGTATTTGGCACGCGAGAAAAAAGGTACATAAAGCCATTAAGCGGCGCGGTAAAAGTTGAATGATCGGAAAGCTGCCGCCAGAAACGATAGCGAACCTTTCCGCGATAATGGACGTAGAGCACAGCAATTATAATAATAAGTAAAATGATATACTTCATATTCGATTATCTGACCATGTTCTGTTTTTAATCATTCCTCGCTGGCAGCGTTAGTTGCCTTCACCGCAGCGCCGTTAAAACCATTAACAAAGATAATACATCCACCCCCACATTGTTTTAACAAAAAACAGCACGATCATTGAATCCGTCAGCGTCGTTGAGCTATCGTTTAGGTTCTTAGTTGTGACCAATGCACAGGAGAAACACCATGTTTGCAACAGGCGATCTGGTACAACCGCGCGTCGGCGGGCCAAAATTGAAGGTAGTGGAAGTGAATGGCGATAGTCTGGTCGTCGTTCAGGCAAGTAACGAGCAGGGTGAAAAGTTTACTCTGAAAGCGGTTGATGTTACGCCTTATACCGAAGAAGGCGATTTCGGCGTCTGCTAAGTAAAACGGTGGGGAATCCCACCGTTTTAACCTACGCTCGATTTAAATCAGGAAGCTCTCAAGCGATTTCCCTTGCGCGACGGCTAAAGCGATCGGCTTCGGCATACGTCCCTGCCCGGTCCAGGTTTTTTCTGCGCCGGTATGGTCGGTATAACGATATTTAGCGGGACGCGGCTTACGCTTTTTACTGCTCTTCGCCGGGGCCATTTCATGCAGCACTAATTCATCAGGTGAAATACCATCAGCAACCATTAATTCCAGCCAGGTATTAATTTTCTCCTGATATTCTGCCTGCTGCTGTTGCGTCTTCTGCTGCTCAGCGCGTTTTTCTTCAGTGACGATCCTGAGCTTTTCCAGCATCTCTTCAAGCACGTCAGTGGAGAATTCACGCGCCATAGCACGCAGTGAGCGAATATTATTCAGTTTTTGTAACATAAAAGACATAAAGATCAAAAATCCCAAATCGAAAAAATAAAACAAGAATTACCTGTTCAGTTTAATAGATATGTATATTTATTTCCAGCCTTAGCTTATTCAAATAAATATGTACAGGATTACACCTATGAACGCGCTGAAATTTATTGGCGGGTAATAGCGAAATAGAACATAAATACAGCCTAGCGCAGATGAATAATGCATAGTGCGACATGATAATATTCATAATGTTATATTTATAGCCACTTCAGTGAGTTATAAAATCATCGCCCGCCGTGGGGAATGCCAATAGCTTTGCGGCAATGAATTTAAATTCACATAATCAGAATAAAACCCATTATTTACATACAGCAGCAAATGCTGATAAAAAGGCATCCATCCAGTAAATAACGCCAATAGTGACAAGTATCACATTACGTAATCAGGCGCCCGCCTTATCAACCTCCCTTCCCCTGTCATGCTTACTCGTCACCTTACAAAACAAAATCATATCTATTTGATATTAAACAACATAATCAAAAAAAGGAACAAAAGTAGCGCAAGCTGAGCAAAACGCCAGTTCACAGAGTGTTTTATCGACAAAAAGACGATAAATAAAAATTTATAGCTAGTTGTCACTTACTACACAGAGATATACTCTACACGCATCAAAACAGGCAGCCCAAAACCGCTACACCATGCGCACTTTTCGGCGTTATTGACTTCATTTTTCGAGGAGCATACCGATGTTCTCTGCTCAATCCCGCTTGCGTCATGCGGTAGCAGACACCTTTGCAATGGTGGTCTACTGCACTGTTGTCAATATGATGATCGAAATTTTCCTCTCCGGAATGACCTTTGAGCAGTCGTTATCTTCACGCCTGGTCGCGATCCCGGTTAACATTATTATTGCGGTGCCTTATGGCTTCTATCGCGACTTCGCCATGCGCCAGGCGCGCCGAATCAGCACCTCGGGATGGATGAAAAACATTGCTGACGTCGTCGCATATGTGACTTTCCAGTCACCGGTGTATGTATTGATTCTACTATCGGTAGGCGCAGACTGGCATCAAATTGCCGCCGCGGTCAGTTCAAACATTCTGGTATCAATGATGATGGGCGCAGTGTACGGCTACTTTCTCGACTTCTGCCGTCGCCTGTTCCGCGTCAGCCCTTATCAGCAAGCTAAAGCCTGATCCTTGTCATTCAGCGACTGGCCGCTGCCAGTCGCCCGCTTTCAACCAACCCGCATTTGACTATTTAGCCGTGAGACATCTGCGGCTGAGCTTCGCCAAACAGCCCATTCAGAAAACGCTCAAGCGCCATCCGCGAACTAAAACCGTGGGGAATGCCGTAATGCTGCTGCGCATCCCCCGCCAAATAGAGCGGAAACTGTTCATAATGGTCGCAAGTTTTAATCTCGCTGGCAGGTTCAGCCAGTGAATTACTGCGCTCTTTGAGCGCCGGATGAATAACTAAAGCGGTACGCCCCATGCGCGCTTCGCGGTTCACATAAACATAATTATCGCCACGGCGATATCCATACGCTTTTTGCGTCACAACATCCATGGTGAAGCCGGCTTTTTCAAGAACACGCGCCACCTCATCGGGTCTTAAATACATACTGATTCCTCGTTATCTTTTACCGCACATTTACCTTACCTTATTCACGAATAGCAGCGCTTTCAGAAAATTCCATAAACTCCCGCAAAAGCATAATGCAAAATCATGTCCTACACTTAATAACTCGAATGGAACAAAGGGAGAAACCAATGGCTAATCGTGTGAACCGCAACGACATTGATGAAAGCGCCGAGGATATTCATAACGAAGTCAGCCAATTAGCGGATACGCTGGAAGAAGTGCTGAAATCATGGGGCAGCGATGCGAAAGATGAAGCTGAGAATGCGCGCAAAAAAGCACAGTCGCTGCTGAAAGAGACGCGTGCCCGCCTGAACGGCAATACCCGCCTGCGCCAGGCGGCCTATGATACCGTTGAACGCGCCCGGGATGCCGCCGGCTGCGCCGACAGCTACGTGCGCGATAAACCCTGGCAGAGCGTTGGCGCGGCCGCCGCCGTTGGGGTATTTATTGGCGTTTTGCTTAATTTGCGTCGATAATAGTATTGATAGACTACATGTGAAGATAACAAATACGCGTCTGACCCTGCGTCCCAATGGTACGCAGGGTTTTTTGTTATTCCACGCTGGCCAGCGCTTGCTTTAATTCGCCTACTACTTCACGCGCCATCACCGCCGACGTTATATTCGTAAAACTCATCAATAGCCCGCCCTCACCGCGGCTAAGCATGCGCCAATCGCTCAACGCCTGCACCGCCAGCCCGGCTCGTTGGCAGCGCCGGGCCTGCTCGCGATCGTCTCCCTTCACCGCCATCACCAGTTGGATCCCGCCGGACTGCGGTACCACCTGAAAACCCTGCGCCTGCAGCGCCGACTCCAGCCACTGCCTGCGCAACGCGTAGCTGGCGCGCATTTTTTTCAGATGGCGCCAGAAATGCCCCTCATTGATGAAGTCCGCCAACGTCTGCTGCCATAAGGTCGGTACATTACAGTGGCTCAATTCAGCCTGACGGCGAAACCGCGCCGCCAACGGCAGCGGTACCACCAGCCACGCGACGCGCAGCGCGGGAAACATCGATTTACTAAATGACCCGGCGTACAGTACCCGCTGTGGCGCATCGAGGCTTTTCAGCGGCGGTAGCGGTTTCCCCTGATAGCGAAATTCACTGTCGTAATCATCTTCAATAATCCAGCTATCTCGCTGCGCCGCCCACTGCAGTACCTGGCGGCGCCTCTCCAGCGATAGGGCCACGCCGAGCGGGCTTTGATGCGCTGGAGTCAACAGCGCAAAGCGCGCCTGCGGAGAGTGTGCCTGCGCCCAGTCGATATCCATTCCCTGTTGGTCAATCGGTACCGGATCGATATTGACCCCCGCCGCGCTAACCACCGGCCGAATGAACGGATATCCCGGATCCTCCATCCACATATGCTGCCCCGGTTGCGCGAGGGTACGCAAAATTAGCGCCATTGAGGCCGCATAGTTGCCGCTAATCACAACCTGCTCCGGCTGGCACTCGATGCTGCGCGACAGACGTAAATAGTCGACAATCGCCTGACGGAGAACCGGTTCGCCGCAGGGATCGCCGGGCGTGAGGTCGAAGCGCGATTGCGTCCGTAGCCGCCGCCCCATCACCCGCGCCCACACCCCGCGCGGGAAAAGATCCAGTGCCGGTAGCCCCATTTGAAAAGGCTGCGGCGCGGAGGATCCCTGGCCTGCCGTCGGGCGCTGAGCCGTGACCTGCCGCGGGCTTAGGCGCTCGCTGACAAAGGTACCCGCCTGGCCGCGGCGCTCCAGCCAACCCTGGGCCACCAGCTCGCCCCAGGCATTTTCAATCGTCGCCCGCGACACGCCAAGCTCCTGCGCATAAACCCGGCTCGCGGGCAGGCGGCTTCCCGGGGCCAGCTCGCCATTCTCAATCGCTGATTTCAGCTGTCGGGCGATACGCTGGTAGTGCGGCACTTTTTTGGCTTCCATCATGGTCTGCTTTTTTCATCACAATATGGCTATCTTATGCAGTCCATTATAGTGCTATTTTGCCCGGGTCTTAGAGAGGAGAACTGCAAGATGACCACATTACGTCAGCCGTACAGCGAACTGAGCCCGGAAATCTATAAGGGGTTGGTTCAGGCCAGCATAGCGCTGGAAAAAAGCGAATTGGGCAGCACGATGGTGGAGCTGGTCTATTTGCGGGTGTCGCAAATTAACGGCTGCGCTTTTTGCCTTGAGATGCATAGCAAAGCGTTACGCAAAGCCGGCGTTGCCCAGGACAAGCTGGATGCGCTGGCAGGCTGGCGCGTAAGCGCCCACTTCAGCGCCGCGGAACGCGCGGCCCTGGCATGGGCGGAATCGGTTACTGATATCGCAGCCAGCCACGCTGAAGATGAGGTGTACCTGCCTTTAGAAGAGCATTTTACCCCCCGCCAGATTAGCGATTTAACCTTCGCCATCAGCCTGATGAACGCCTTCAACCGACTTGCGGTCGCGATGCGGATGTAATTTTCGGGTATCGACTTCCCTCCCCCGCCAGGCTAGTCGGTGGGGGATAACTTATCGAAAAACTCTATATATTGCGTGGTTGAAGTTTTAAATAACTACATCTAGTATTTCCTGAACAGTAAGCCCATAACGTTCGGCACGATTTTTTACGCCGTCTTGTTATCTTAAATGGAAATACGAATCATGCGCATTATTATTTACACTCGAAATGACTGCGTGCAATGCCATGCCACCAAACGCGCGATGGAGAGCCGCGGTTTCGCCTTCGATATGGTCAACATCGACCAACACCCTGAAGCCATCGACATGCTGCGCAAGCAGGGATTCCAGCAATTACCGGTGGTGATGGCCGGGGAAACCCGCTGGTCCGGCTTCCGCCCGGATATGATTAATCGCCTGCGTCCCGTCGCGGCTACGGCCAGCCTATGAGCCTCATCGTCTACTTCTCCAGCAGCTCGGAAAATACGCATCGCTTTGTGCAGCGTCTGGCGCTGCCTGCCGTGCGCATCCCGCTCAACGAGCGTGAGCGAATTCAGGTAGACGAACCCTATATTCTCATCGTCCCCAGCTACGGCGGCGGCGGGACGGCAGGCGCCGTGCCGCGCCAGGCGATCCGCTTTTTAAACGACCCGCATAATCGCCGGCTGATTCGCGGCGTGATCGCCGCCGGTAACCGTAACTTCGGCGAGGCCTATGGCCGGGCGGGAGAGGTCATCGCGCAGAAATGCGGCGTACCGTACCTGTATCGTTTTGAGCTGATGGGTACCCAGCAAGATGTCGACAACGTGCGTAAAGGAGTAAGCGAATTTTGGCAACGACAACCGCAGAACGTGTAACCGCCGGGGCGTCTGATTTCCACGCCCTCAATGCGATGCTGAATTTATACGACAGCAACGGCCGTATTCCCCTGGAAAAGGACCAACAGGCGGTCGAAGCATTTATCCATAATCACGTGCGCCCCAACAGCGTACCGTTCGCCGGGCTGGAGGAGAAACTGCAATGGCTGAGCGACGAAGGTTATTACGATCCGGCAGTGCTGGCCCGCTATGAGCGACGTTTCGTGCTGGCCCTCTTCGCCCACGCGCATCAACACGGTTTTCGCTTCCGTACTTTCCTCGGCGCGTGGAAGTTCTACACCAGCTATGCCTTACGTACTTTCGACGGCAAACGCTACCTGGAGCATTTCGCCGACCGCGCCTGCATGGTGGCGCTAACCCTGGCCCAGGGTGATGAAACCCTGGCGCGACAGCTGGCCGATGAGATCCTCGCCGGGCGCTTTCAGCCAGCGACGCCGACCTTCCTCAACGCCGGTAAACAGCAGCGCGGCGAGCTGGTCTCCTGTTTCCTGCTGCGTATCGAAGATAATATGGAGTCGATCGGTCGGGCGGTGAACTCCGCCCTGCAGCTGTCAAAACGCGGCGGCGGCGTGGCGTTCCTGCTCTCCAACCTGCGCGAAGCGGGCGCGCCGATTAAACGTATCGAAAACCAATCCTCCGGGGTGGTGCCGGTGATGAAAATGCTGGAAGACGCCTTCTCATACGCCAACCAGCTGGGAGCGCGTCAGGGAGCCGGCGCGGTTTACCTTCACGCCCATCACCCCGATATTTTGCGCTTCCTCGATACCAAGCGGGAAAACGCGGATGAGAAGATCCGCATTAAAACCCTGTCGCTGGGGGTAGTCATTCCGGATATCACCTTCCAGCTGGCGAAAGAAGACGCGCAGATGGCGCTGTTCTCGCCCTATGACGTTGAGCGACTGTACGGCAAAGCCTTTGGCGATATCGCCGTCAGCGAGATGTATGCGCAACTGGTGGCCGACGACCGCGTTCGTAAACGCTGGATCCGCGCCCGCGATCTGTTCCAGCGGCTGGCGGAAATTCAGTTTGAATCCGGCTATCCGTACATCATGTTCGAGGATACGGTGAACCGCGCCAATCCGATCGCCGGGCGCATTAATATGAGCAACCTCTGCTCGGAGATCCTGCAGGTCAATAGCGCCTCCACCTTTGACGAAAATCTCGATTACGCTACCGTTGGCGAGGACATTTCCTGCAATCTCGGCTCGCTGAATATCGCCCACGCTATGGATTCGCCGGACTTCGCCCGCACCGTCGAAGTAGCGGTTCGCGGCCTGACGGCGGTCTCCGATATGAGCGATATCCGCTCGGTGCCATCGGTGGCGGCGGGTAATGCCGCATCGCACGCCATCGGCCTTGGCCAGATGAACTTGCACGGCTATCTGGCCCGCGAGGGGATCGCCTACGGCAGCCCGGAGGGGCTGGACTTCACTAATCTCTATTTCTACACCGTCACCTGGCACGCCCTGCGCACCTCTATGGCAATGGCGCGCGAGCGTGGCGTGCGTTTTGCCGGGTTTGAGCAGTCGCGTTACGCCAGCGGCGACTATTTCCAGCAGTATTTGCAGGGTGACTGGCAGCCGAAAACCGCCACGGTGCGCGAACTGTTCGCCCGTGCGGGGATTACCCTGCCCGATCGTGAGATGTGGCGCCAGCTACGCGACGACGTGATGCGCTACGGCATTTATAACCGCAATTTGCAGGCGATCCCGCCGACCGGTTCGATCTCTTACATCAATCATGCCACCTCCAGCATTCATCCGATTGTGGCGAAAATCGAGATCCGTAAAGAAGGTAAAACCGGCCGCGTGTACTATCCGGCGCCGTTTATGACTAACGACAATCTGGCGCTGTATCAGGATGCCTGGGAAATTGGCCCGCAAAAAATTATCGATACCTATGCTGAAGCCACGCGACATGTCGATCAAGGGCTGTCGCTGACGCTGTTCTTCCCGGATACCGCCACCACGCGCGATATCAACAAAGCGCAAATTTACGCGTGGAAGAAAGGTATCAAGACGCTGTATTACATTCGCCTGCGCCAGCTGGCGCTGGAAGGTACCGAAATCGAAGGCTGCGTGTCCTGCGCGCTGTAAGGAGAACAGGATGACCCATTTATCGCGCATCAGCGCCATTAACTGGAATAAAATCGAGGATGATAAAGACCTCGAAGTGTGGAACCGGCTGACCAGTAATTTCTGGTTGCCGGAGAAAGTGCCGCTGTCCAACGACATTCCGCACTGGCAGACCCTGACGGCTCAGGAGCAGCAGTTGACCATCCGCGTCTTTACCGGGCTGACGCTGCTCGACACCATCCAGAATACCGTCGGCGCCCCGGCGTTGATGACCGACGCTCTCACTCCACATGAAGAGGCGGTGCTGTCGAACATTAGCTTTATGGAGGCGGTGCATGCCCGCTCCTATAGTTCGATATTCTCGACCCTGTGCCAGAGCAAAGATGTCGATGCCGCCTACGCCTGGAGCGAGGAGAACGCTCCGCTACAGCGCAAAGCGCAGTTGATGCTCAATTACTACCAGGCCGATGAACCGCTGAAGAAAAAAATCGCCAGCGTGTTCCTAGAATCTTTCCTCTTCTATTCGGGGTTCTGGTTGCCGATGCATTTTTCCAGCCGCGGCAAGCTGACCAATACCGCCGATTTAATTCGCCTGATTATTCGCGACGAAGCGGTGCACGGTTACTATATTGGCTATAAATATCAAAAAGGGCTGGAAATCGTCAGCGCCGCGAAGCGTGAGGAGTTGAAAAATTTCGCCTTTGATCTGCTGATGGATCTATACGATAACGAACTGGCTTATACCCGCGAACTGTATGCCGACAGCCCGTGGCTTGACGACGTCAACGCGTTCCTCTGTTACAACGCCAATAAAGCATTGATGAACCTTGGCTATGAGGCGCTATTCCCGGCGGAAATGGCCGCCGTGAACCCGGCAATTCTTGCGGCGCTGTCGCCAAACGCCGATGAAAACCACGACTTTTTCTCCGGTTCCGGTTCTTCTTACGTCATGGGTAAAACTGAAGCGACCGCCGACGACGATTGGGACTTTTAATCTCGCGATCGCTGGGGAATATATCGATACATTCTCCAGTGATCTATTTCACATTATTTCCTATTATCACACAAATAACCTCCTGGCCATTTTCGTGTCATATTTCCTTCATTTACACCAATTTTCCCATTCATTATTCATGCATAATCAAAAAATATCACCAGCCGTATATGATGGCTCAGCCCTTATATCACGGGCAATTCAGCCAGAGATCCCTATTCAGATTTTGGCTAGCTATTCACATCGAGGGTTGTCACAGAATCTCAGTATGTTAGGGTGTAAAAAGGTAATAATCTTCACCAGGTACGATATCGATATAATTAAAGACAGGAAATCATTTATTGCATGGCAATTAAATTAGAAATCAAGAATCTCTATAAGATATTTGGCGAGCACCCGCAACGCGCGTTCAAATATATTGAAAAAGGACTTACCAAAGAGCAAATACTGGAAAAAACGGGGCTATCGCTTGGCGTTAAAGACGCCAGTCTGGCCATTGAAGAAGGCGAGATATTCGTCATCATGGGACTTTCCGGTTCAGGAAAATCCACCATGGTTCGCCTTCTCAATCGCCTGATTGAACCCACCCGCGGACAGGTGCTGATTGACGGCGTCGATATCGCCAAAATCTCAGATGCCGAGCTTCGCGAGGTGCGCAGGAAAAAGATTGCGATGGTTTTCCAGTCATTCGCCCTGATGCCGCATATGAACGTGTTGAATAACACCGCGTTCGGTATGGAACTGGCCGGCGTTTCCGCCGAAGAGCGCCAGCAGAAAGCGCTGGATGCGCTACGTCAGGTGGGGCTGGAGAATTACGCCCACGCCTATCCCGACGAACTTTCCGGCGGGATGCGCCAGCGCGTCGGCTTAGCCCGCGCATTAGCGATCAACCCCGATATTCTGCTCATGGATGAGGCCTTCTCAGCGCTTGATCCGTTAATTCGTACTGAAATGCAGGATGAGCTCACCAAATTACAGGCAAAGCATCAACGTACCATTGTCTTTATTTCCCACGACCTTGATGAAGCTATGCGTATTGGCGATCGTATTGCCATTATGCAAAATGGCGAAGTGGTGCAAATTGGCACCCCTGACGAAATTCTGAATAACCCGGCGAATGATTACGTTCGTACTTTCTTCCGCGGCGTCGATATTAGCCAGGTATTTAGCGCTAAAGATATTGCCCGCCGTAGCCCGGTTGGCCTGATTCGTAAAACTCCCGGTTTCGGCCCGCGTTCGGCGCTGAAATTATTGCAGGATGAAGACCGTGAATATGGCTACGTCATTGAACGCGGTAATAAGTTTGTCGGCATTGTCTCCATCGACTCTCTGAAAAGCGCGCTGAGCGAAAATCAGGGGCTCGATGCGGCGTTAATTGACTCCCCGCAGGCGGTGGAGGCACAAACGCCGCTCAGCGACCTGCTCTCCCACGTTGGCCAGGCGCCGTGCGCCGTCCCGGTGGTGGATGAAGGACACCAGTATCTCGGCATTATTTCAAAACGCATGCTGCTACAGGCTTTAGATCGCGAGGGGGCAAACAATGGCTGATCAATCAAACCCATGGGATACCGCAGCGCCAGCGGATAACGCGGCGCAGTCCGCCGACGCCTGGGGCAACCCAACACCGGCGCCCGCTGACGGCGGCGGCGCCGACTGGCTTAACAGCGCGCCTGCGCCGCAGCCAGAACATTTCAATATTATGGATCCGTTCCATAAAACGCTGATCCCGCTCGATAGCTGGGTTACCCACGCCATCGACTGGATCGTGCTGCACTTCCGTCCCCTGTTCCAGGGGATCCGCGTGCCGGTGGATTATATTCTCAGCGCCTTCCAGCAACTGTTGCTGGGGATGCCGGCGCCGGTGGCGATTATTCTCTTCGCGCTGATCGCCTGGCAGATCTCCAGCGTCGGCATGGGTATCGCCACCCTGATCTCGCTGGTAGCCATCGGCGCTATCGGCGCATGGTCGCAGGCGATGGTCACCCTGGCGCTGGTGCTGACCGCGCTGCTGTTCTGCATGATAATCGGCCTGCCGCTGGGGATCTGGCTGGCGCGTAGCCCGCGGGCGGCGAAAATCATCCGCCCGTTACTCGATGCGATGCAGACCACGCCGGCGTTCGTCTACCTGGTACCGATCGTCATGCTGTTCGGTATCGGCAACGTTCCGGGCGTGGTGGTGACCATTATCTTCGCCCTGCCGCCAATTGTCCGCCTGACGATCCTTGGGATTAACCAGGTGCCGGCAGACCTCATTGAGGCTTCACGCTCCTTCGGCGCCAGCCCGCGCCAGCTGCTGTTCAAAGTCCAGCTGCCTCTGGCGATGCCGACCATCATGGCTGGCGTCAACCAGACGCTGATGCTGGCCCTGTCGATGGTCGTTATTGCCTCGATGATCGCCGTCGGCGGCCTCGGTCAAATGGTGCTGCGCGGTATTGGCCGACTGGATATGGGGCTGGCGAGCGTCGGCGGTGTCGGGATCGTTATCCTCGCGATTATCCTTGACCGCCTGACGCAGGCCGTCGGCCGCGATTCCCGTAGCCGCGGTAACCGCCGCTGGTACACCACCGGACCTCTGGGGCTGATTACCCGCCCTTTCTGTAAATAAGAGAAGGAATAACGATGCGACATACAACTCTCCTTGCCACAGCGTTTACCGCCCTCGTCACGACCAGCGCGTTTGCTGCCGAGCTGCCGGGTAAAGGCATCACCGTGAAACCGGCGCAGAGTACTATTTCCGAAGAAACCTTCCAGACGCTGCTGGTCAGTCGCGCGCTGGAGAAACTGGGCTATAACGTCGAAAAGCCGAGCGAGGTCGACTATAACGTCGCCTACACCTCCATCGCCTCTGGCGATGCCACCTTTATTGCCACCAACTGGCAACCGCTGCATGATGATATGTACGCGGCGGCGGGCGGCGATAAAAAATTCTACCGTGAAGGAACCTTCGTCACCGGCGCGGCGCAGGGCTATCTGATCGACAAGAAAACCGCCGAGCAGTACCACATTAAATCCATCGACCAGTTGAAAGATCCTAAGATCGCCAAACTGTTTGATACCAACGGCGATGGCAAAGCCGATCTCACCGGCTGTACCCCCGGCTGGGGCTGCGAAGCGGTCATCAACCATCAGATTGATGCCTATGGGCTGAACAATAAAGTGGTCCATAACCAGGGTAACTACGCGGCGATGATGGCCGATACCATCGCCCGTTATAAAGAAGGCAAACCGATTCTTTATTACACCTGGACGCCGTACTGGGTCAGCGACGTGCTGAAACCGGGTAAAGATGTGGTCTGGCTGCAGGTACCGTTCTCCTCCCTGCCGGGAGAACAGAAAGATATCGACACCAAGCTGCCGAACGGCGTCAACTACGGTTTCCCGGTGAACACCATGCATATCGTCGCCAACAAAGCCTGGGCCGAGAAAAACCCGGCGGCGGCGAAGCTGTTTAGCCTGATGAAGCTGCCAATTGCCGATATCAACGCCGAAAACGCGATGATGCATGCCGGCCATGCTTCAGAAGCCGACATCAACGGCCACGTTGATGGTTGGATTAAAGCCCACCAGCAGTTGTTCGATGGCTGGGTGAAAGAAGCGCTGGCGGCGCAGAAGTAATCTCTCCCTCTCCCCGCGGCGTTTTATCGCCGTGGGGACTGCCTTCCCCTGTACCAACATGAAACGAATATGCATAAAAATGCGTATTTTCTGATTTCCCATTTTAGCGATTGTGAAGCCATCACGCCGTCTGCTAAGGTGAATAACTCTTTCCAGGCGTAATTTTCACCAACGTTATCAATAAGTCACCAATATGGAAACTCCTGCTCCCTGACGTCAGCCCCCGTGACTACCAACACGGGTAGGTTTCGTCGCATTCAGGTTGAGCTTACAGGTGGCGAACAGCATTATTATCCCTACGCAACTCAGCGCTTTAGCCTATGGTTTGGCATGGAAAATCGGCGACTCGCCGGAGATTTTAAGTATTAATAGTGACCAATAATTCATTTGCTTTATTTGTCACAATAGTTATTATATCGGCTGTAATTAATGAGGTTATACCCAAATGGATAGTTCGTTTACTCCCATTGAGCAGATGCTCAAATTCCGCGCCAGCCGCCATGAAGATTTCCCTTTCCAGGAGATTCTCCTCACCCGTCTCTGTATGCACATGCAGGGTAAGCTGCTGGAAAACCGTAACAAAATGCTGAAAGCGCAAGGGATTAACGAGACATTATTTATGGCGCTGATAACGCTTGAGTCTCAGGAAAATCACAGCATTCAACCTTCCGAGCTGAGCTGCGCGCTGGGTTCGTCACGCACTAATGCCACCCGCATCGCCGACGAACTGGAAAAACGCGGCTGGATCGAACGTCGTGAAAGCGACAACGATCGTCGCTGCCTGCACCTGCAGCTGACCGACAAAGGTCATCAATTCCTGCGCGAGGTATTACCTCCGCAGCACAACTGTCTACATCAGCTGTGGTCTTCTTTAAGCACCGCGGAAAAAGACCAGCTGGAGCACATCACCCGTAAACTGCTTGGCCGCCTCGACCAAATGGAAGAAGACGGCGCGCTGGCGGGATCCCTGCGCTAAGCACGGAGCCGCACAATATTTTGAGTTGCAAGGAACACGGTCAGGCCAGCAGATCTTCTGCTGGCCTTTCTGGTAAACAGGTCGGCTCAGCCGATGTGAAATAATAAGAATGTAAAATTGTGGAGAATCAGATGAGCGAAAATGCGGCGAGCCAAACTCCGCAGCAATCAGGCAGCAAGAAAGGGAAACGCAAAGGCGCCCTTCTGCTCCTGACCTTGCTCTTTGTTATTGTGGCCGTAGCCTACGGCATTTATTGGTTTTTAGTCCTGCGTCATTATGAAGAGACCGATGACGCTTATGTGGCAGGGAACCAGGTACAGATCATGGCGCAGGTTTCCGGCAGCGTGACTAAGGTCTGGGCCGACAACACCGACTTTGTGCAACAAGGCGATCCACTGGTCACCCTCGACCAGACCGACGCCCAGCAGGCGTTTGAAAAAGCCAAAACCCAGCTGGCGGCTAGCGTGCGCCAGACTCGCCAGCAGATGATCAACAGCAAGCAGCTGCAGGCGAATATTGACGTCAAAAAAACCGCCCTCGCCCAGGCGCAGGCAGACCTTAATCGTCGTATCCCGCTGGGCGCCGCGAACCTGATTGGCCGCGAAGAGCTGCAGCACGCACGTGACACCGTCGCCAGCGCGCAGGCCGAACTCGACGTCGCCATTCAACAGTACAACGCCAATCAGGCAATCGTACTGGGCACCAAACTGGAACAGCAGCCGGCGGTGCTGCAGGCGGCGACCGAAGTCCGCAACGCCTGGCTGGCGCTGCAGCGTACGCAAATCGTCAGCCCGATTAGCGGCTACGTTTCTCGCCGCTCGGTGCAGCCTGGCGCGCAGATCGGTACCACTACCCCGCTGATGGCGGTGGTTCCAGCCACCAACCTGTGGGTTGACGCCAACTTTAAAGAGACCCAGCTCGCCCATATGCGTATCGGCCAGCCGGCGACCATCATCAGCGATATCTATGGCGATGACGTGAAGTACACCGGTAAAGTGGTCGGCCTGGATATGGGTACCGGCAGCGCCTTCTCCCTGCTGCCAGCGCAAAACGCCACCGGTAACTGGATCAAAGTCGTCCAGCGTCTGCCGGTTCGTATCGAGATAGATGCTAAACAGCTGGCGCAACATCCGCTGCGCATCGGCCTGTCGACGCTGGTTGAAGTAGACACCAGCAATCGCGAAGGCGAGATGCTGGCAAGCCAGGTACGAAGCTCGCCGGTCTATGAAAGTAATGCCCGTGAAATCGGCCTTGAGCCGGTGAATAAACTGATCGACGGTATCATCCAGGCCAACGCCGGATAATTCGGGGTGAGCGTAATGCAACAGCAAAAACCGCTCGAAGGCGCGCAACTGGTCATCATGACCATTGCGCTGTCGCTGGCGACTTTCATGCAGGTGCTGGACTCCACTATCGCCAACGTGGCTATTCCGACCATTGCCGGTAACCTTGGCTCGTCGCTGAGTCAGGGAACCTGGGTCATCACCTCGTTTGGGGTGGCGAACGCTATCTCCATCCCGATTACCGGCTGGCTGGCGAAGCGCGTTGGCGAAGTAAAACTCTTCGTCTGGTCGACGGTGGCATTCGCTATCGCCTCCTGGGCCTGCGGGGTGTCGAACAGCCTGACGATGCTGATTTTCTTCCGCGTGATTCAGGGGATCGTCGCCGGTCCGCTGATCCCGCTATCGCAGAGTCTACTGCTCAGCAACTACCCGCCAGCGAAACGCTCAATCGCGCTGGCGCTGTGGTCAATGACGGTCATCGTCGCGCCGATTTGCGGCCCGATTCTCGGCGGCTATATCAGCGATAACTACCACTGGGGCTGGATCTTCTTCATCAACGTGCCGATTGGCGTGGCGGTGGTTCTCATGACGCTGCAGACCCTGCGTGGCCGCGAAACCCGCACCGAACAGCGGCGTATCGACGGCGTCGGGCTGGCGTTGCTGATTATCGGGATCGGTAGCCTGCAGGTGATGCTCGACCGCGGTAAAGAGCTCGACTGGTTCGCTTCCAACGAGATTATCATCCTGACCATCGTGGCGGTGGTGGCGATAAGTTTCCTTATCGTCTGGGAGCTGACCGACGATAACCCGATAGTCGACCTGTCGCTGTTTAAGTCGCGTAACTTTACCATCGGCTGTTTGTGTATCAGCCTGGCCTATATGCTCTACTTCGGCGCCATTGTATTGCTGCCGCAGCTTTTGCAGGAGGTATACGGCTACACCGCCACCTGGGCCGGTTTGGCTTCGGCGCCGGTCGGGGTGATCCCGGTCATTCTGTCGCCGATTATCGGCCGCTTTGCTCATAAGCTCGATATGCGGCGGCTGGTGACCTTCAGCTTTATTATGTATGCGGTGTGCTTCTACTGGCGCGCGTGGACCTTTGAACCGGGAATGGACTTCGGCGCATCGGCCTGGCCGCAGTTTATCCAGGGTTTTGCGGTGGCCTGTTTCTTCATGCCGCTGACCACCATCACTCTCTCTGGCCTCCCGCCGGAGCGGCTGGCGGCGGCGTCGAGCTTGTCGAACTTTACCCGAACCCTTGCCGGCTCCATCGGTACCTCAATTACCACCACCATGTGGACCAACCGCGAGGCGCTGCACCATGCGCAGCTCACCGAGTCGGTGACGCCGTTCAACCCCAACGCCCAGCAGATGTACGATCAGCTGCAGGGTATGGGAATGACGCAGCAGCAGGCTTCCGGCTGGATTGCCCAGCAGATAACCAACCAGGGGTTGATTATCTCCGCCAACGAAATCTTCTGGGTTTCGGCGGGGATCTTTATCCTTCTGCTAGGCCTGGTGTGGTTCGCCAGGCCGCCGTTCAGCGCCGGCGGCGGTGGCGGGGGCGCACACTAAGTATTAACAAAAGGGATCTGCGGATCCCTTTTTTATTGCCGGACCTTGTCCATTTCGCGCTAGCTTCTGTCCATTTCGCTAAAGCCGCCGATGGGTTATGTCATGCAGGATAAAGCTCCGACTACAGGAGAACACCATGCTGACCAATCCTTGCGAAAAATACAGCCCTTATCCGCCTATCGCCCTGCCCGATCGCCGCTGGCCCGAGCGGCAAATCACTACCGCGCCGCGCTGGCTTTCCACCGATTTGCGCGACGGCAACCAGGCGCTGGCCGAACCAATGGACGCCGCGCGTAAGCTGCAGTTCTGGGATCTGTTGCTGGAGTGCGATTTTAAAGAAATAGAGGTCGCCTTCCCCTCCGCCTCGCAAACCGATTTCAACTTTGTGCGCCAGCTGATTGAGGAGCAGCGCATCCCTGAAGATGTCACCATTCAGGTGCTGACTCAGGCGCGGGAAGAACTCATAGCACGAACCTTTGAAGCGCTGCGCGGCGCCCGGCAGGCGACCATCCATCTCTACAATGCCACCGCGCCGCTGTTTCGCGAGCTGGTTTTCGGCATGGAAAAGGCCGAAGTGATCGAGCTAGCCACCCGCGCCACCCGGCTTATTCGTCAGCATTGCGAGCAGCAGCCGGACACCCATTGGCAATATGAATACTCACCGGAAACCTTCTGTTTTACCGAGCCGGAATTCGCCCTTGAAATATGCGAAGCGGTGGCGGAAATCTGGCAGCCCTGTGGCGAATGGCCAATGATTATTAATCTCCCGGCAACGGTCGAAGTCAACACGCCAAACGTCTACGCCGATCGGATTGAATATTTTTGCCGCCACTTCTCGCGCCGCCAGGATGTGTGTATCAGCGTGCATCCGCATAACGATCGCGGTACCGGCGTCGCCAGCGCCGAGCTGGCGGTGATGGCCGGCGCCGATCGCGTTGAAGGCTGTCTGTTCGGCAATGGCGAGCGTACCGGCAACGTCTGTCTGGTCACGCTGGCGATGAATCTCTATAGCCAGGGCGTGGATCCGCAGTTGCGCTTTACGCAGATGAATCGGGTGGTAGAGATCGTCGAGAACTGCAACCAGCTCCCGGTACATCCGCGTCATCCATGGGCAGGCAGTCTGGCCTACACCGCCTTTTCGGGTTCACATCAGGATGCCATTAAAAAAGGGTTTGATGCCCGTAAACCGGGAGATCGCTGGCAAATGCCGTATTTACCTATCGATCCACAGGATATCGGTTGCAGCTATGAAGCGGTGATCCGCGTTAACAGCCAGTCAGGTAAAAGCGGCAGCGCATGGCTGATTGAGCAGAACCATGGTCTTAAGCTGCCGCGGGCGTTGCAGCAGGACTTCAGCCAGTACGTTCAGCAAGAAACGGATAGCCATGGTAAAGAAATGACCCATAACGCATTATGGCAGCTGTTTCGCAGCCGTTACGGCCTGCTGGCGCAGCCGACGCTGGCGTTACTCGACTATCAGAGCGACGGCCAGCAGGATGGCGAACTGACGTTACAGGCTGCGCTGCGGATGAATGGCGAAACCCGCCGCTTGAACGGACGTGGTAACGGTTTGTTATCCGCCGCCGCCAACGGCCTGAGCGCGCTGTTAAAACGTCATTTCGTTATCAAGGACTACCACGAGCATACCCTCGGGGCGCGCAGCGACAGCCGCTCCGTTGCCTATATTCGCTGCGTCTTTGCCAATGGCGAAAGTCGATGGGGCGTCGGCATTGATAATGACGTTGCCCGCGCGTCGTTACAGGCGTTGTGTAATGCCGTTCACGCCAGGGATTAATCCAACGGGCGAAAATAGTCGCTGGGCGCGGTCCCCATTACCCGGCGGAACATGGCGCTAAAAGCGCTGTGACTGCCGTAACCCAGATCCAGCGCTACCCGTAGTACCGACTGCCCCTGCGCCAGGCGAACCAGCGCCTCCATCAGCTTCGCCCGGCGCACCCATTCGCTCCACGTCAGGCTGGTCTGCTGTTGAAAATGGCGGTTCAGCGTACGCTCGCTCATTCCGCCTGCTTGCGCCGCCTCACGGCTGCCCCATGGTTCACCGGGCGCTTCGCGCACCCGCTGGCATAACCGACGCAGGCTATCGCTATGCGGTTCCGGCAAACCGAAAGGTAATACCGACATCCCGCGAATTTCATCCAGCATCAGCTCATAGATACGTTCATCGCGGGTGCCGGGGAAATAGCGCTCTTCCAGCGCCAGCGACGCGACGATAAGCTCACGCAGCAGCGGTGAGATCTGCACGATCTGGCAGGTAGAGGGCAGATCGGCACGGGCCAGCGGATCGATAAATAGCGTCCGTGCGGCCACATTGCCGGTTATGCGCAACGCGTGCGGCGTATGTGCCGGTAGCCAGACGCCGCGCCCCGGCGGCACGACCCAGAATCCGACCGGCGTTTCCACCCGAACCACGCCGCTGAGAATATGCAATAACTGAGCGCAGTCGTGGCAATGCATTGGTTCGCTATCGCCGTGGGCGTAATCATGGGCAAATGGCACCAGAGCGCGGTGCTGGAAGGAAAAGGAGAGCGTTGTCGACATGATAAGCGGAGAGCGGCCCGACGCGATGGCCGGGCCGACACAAGCGCACTAGATGTGCAGTTCTTGCAGTTTTTCTTTCGGCAGCGCCAGTTCATCGTTGCTGTTGATGCGAACATCACGCTCAATGATGTGGCGGGCGATATCCTGCGCTTCCTCCAGCGAGTGCATGGTGTAGGTTCCGCACTGGTAGACATTCAGCTCAGGGATCTGATTCTGATCTTTGACTTTCAGCACGTCAGCCATCGCCGCTTTCCAGGCATCGGCCACGCGTTGCTCTTCCGGCGTACCAATCAGGCTCATGTAGAAACCGGTACGGCAGCCCATCGGAGAAATGTCGATAATTTCCACGCCATTACCGTTCAGGTGATCGCGCATGAAACCAGCAAACAGGTGCTCCAGTGTATGAATACCGCGCTCCGGCATCACTTCCTGGTTCGGTACGCAGAATCGCAGATCGAAAACGGTGATTTGATCGCCGTGCGGCGTGTTCATTTTCTTCGCGACGCGCACCGCAGGCGCTTCCATTCGGGTATGGTCGACTGTGAAACTATCTAACAACGGCATTCTTCACCTCCGATAGTGATTTTTTTTAAAATAAAATGAACTCTTCGTTCAACAGCGAGTCTGAGTATATGAAAGACGCGCATTTATTATCATCATCATCCCTGAATCAGAGATGAAAGTTTGGCCACAGTGATGTGGCCTTTTTCTTTTGTAGCGCTTTTTACTACGCGTGTCGTGCTAAAAGTGCCTCGAACGGCTCGCTATCTTCCGCTTCCACTTTCTTCTGTCGCGCGACCGACGCATCACGTTCGGCGATAAAATCTTCTTCGCTTAAAATTTCCAGCGGTTCATTGCGCAGCATCGTACGATACTCATCAGCCAGCTTACGCCCGGTACCGCCAATCCCTTCTTCAATCATAGAACGCAGAATGCGCGCTGAGAACGTTAATTCCGGATCGTCAAAGCACGCCAGCAGCTCATCGCACACTTGTTGATAGGCCTCGCCGCCGTGGATGCTGTCCAGCGTTTGCGCCACGCGACGTAAATCACGGAACAGATCTTTACCCACCTGCGCCAGCGGGAACTGCGCGCTTTCACAGCCAATCCCCAACGTCAGGCCCGGTTTACGGCCCTCAAGAATCACCCGGTTCCAGTTAGTGCGGGTACACAGCAGTTCGCTGCTGCTCATCTCCGGCGCATCGGCCAGCACGCACCAGACCATAAACAGATCGAGGAAGCGCACCTGCTGCTCATCCACGCCGATCGGCGAGAACGGGTTGATATCCAGCGAACGCACTTCGATGTACTCGATGCCGCCGCGCAGCAGCGCATCGGACGGCGTTTCACCGCTACGGGTCACGCGTTTCGGGCGAATCGGCGCGTACAGCTCGTTTTCAATCTGCAGAATATTGCTGTTGATCTGCAGATGTTTGCCGTCTTTCTCAAGACCGATTTTAGCGTACTCTTCCGATGGCGTTTTAATCGCCCGCTTCAATCCTGCCACATACTCGTGCAGATCGTTAAACGTAATTCCGAGATTGCTTTGCGACTTATTGGTATAACCGAGGTCGCTAAGACGCAGAGAAGTGGCGTATGGCAGGTAATACATGCCGTTTCCGGCCTTCTCAAACGGCAGAGTCGTCGGTTTACCCTGCAGGAACGAGGAGCAAATCGCTGGCGACGCGCCGAACAGGTACGGGATCACCCAACCGAAACGGTAGTAGTTACGAATTGAGCGGAAATAACCGGCGGAAATCGCCTCTTTGCCGCTTTCGGCATCTTCCACGCCGCACTTGGCCTGCCAGAACGCCATCGGCAGCGAAAAGTTATAGTGCACGCCAGAAATGGTTTGCATCAGTGCGCCGTAGCGGTTTTTCAGCCCTTCGCGATACAACGTTTTCAGCCGGCCAACGTTAGAGGTGCCGTATTGCGCCAGTTCAATATCCTGACCCGGCGCGATATAGCACGGCATGCTCAGCGGCCACATCCGCTCGTCGCCGAGCTGGCGGGCGGTGAAGCGATGCACATCGCGCAGGAAAGTCAGCATATGATCGACATCGCCATCCACTGGAGTAATAAACTCCAACAGGGCTTCGGCAAAATCAGTAGTAATCCATTTATGGGTCAGCGCCGAACCTAAAGCTAAAGGATGGCCGGTCGTGGCCAGCGTGCCGTCGACGTTAACGCGCAGCGTTTCACGCTCAAGCCCACGTTTAATGCCTTGCAGCGCCTGCGGATTTTTTTCCAGCCAGGCCAGCGCCTGTGATACATCCGGGATCAATTTGACCTCCCGCCTGTCGAAATCGTTTGAATTAGCATAATTGTAATGGTTGAACAATCAGTCCAATTAGTGCCACCACGTCATGCCCTGAAGGGTTGCCGCCGCAATGACGATATAACGCAACGCCTTACCAAGGCATAAAAAAAAGAGCACTGGTCCCCAGGAAATGCGCATCCATCCCGCTAGTAAACACAGCAAATCGCCTATAACAGGCGCCCAGCTCAATAATAATGTCACCGCGCCATAGCGTTTAAGCCAGCCGGTTGCCCTCTCCTGCCAGCGCGATTGCTTGCGCAGCGGAAACAGGCGCCCCAGAATAACGTTAGTTACCCCTCCAAGGCTATTGCCGATTGTTGCTATTAATACCAGCATCCACGGTTGACTTGCCCCCGTAAGAAGCATAGCAACCAGCACCACTTCTGAGTTACCGGGCAGTAAAGTGGCGCTTAAAAAGCTGCTGGCAAAAAGCGACAGGAGCGACAGCGCGTCGCTCACAACAGACGCACATCCACAGCATCCATACCCGCGCGCTTCGCCGCCTCCAGACCGAAGTCGGCATCCTCGAAGACCACGCAGGTTTCCGGTGCGACGCCCATGCGCTCCGCGCACAGCAGGAAGGTATCGGGCGCAGGCTTATGCTGCGCCACGTGATCGGCAGCCACCACCGCGGAGAAGTAGTGACGCAGGCCAAGATGCGCCAGCAGCGCTTCGGCAACAGCGCTTTCGCTACCGGTACCGACCGACATCGGGCGACGGCCATGCCACTCTTTTACCACCTCTATCAGCGGTAACGGGCGTACGCTATCCAGCAACATCGCTTTGACGGCGACGGTCTTTTCCTGCGCCAGACGATGCGGATCTAAATCAGCCTGATTCAGCTCGATAATCGCCTGGGCAATACGCCAGGTTGGAGAACCGTTGAGCGCGACCACGGCCTGCTCATCAAAACGCATACCGTAACGGCCCAGTACTTCACGCCATGCCTTACGATGCGTCGGCTCGGTATCGAGGATGGTGCCATCCATATCGAAAATCAGTCCTGCGTAACGTTGGTACATCGTGTTCTCACAAACCGGATAAGGAAACGTTACTGTATCGCAAAAGGCGGGTTTTGTCGCGGGGGAGCCAGAGACAGCAAAGGCGCCTGCAGGCGCCTTAATCAACTCGGGATAGCGAAAACGGTATTATTTGATTCGCAGGTCGTTCTCAACCACGCGCACGCCCTGCACGCGACGGGTGACCTCTACCGCCCGTTTAGCGCTCTCAGCCGACGATACGAAACCGCTCAGCTGTACGCGGCCTTTAAAGGTCTGCACGCTAATTTCTGAGGATTTGATATCTTTTTCGTTAAACAGCGCGCTTTTTACCTTGGTAGTTACCACGGTATCGTCAATATAACCGCCGGTGCTTTCTTTGGTGGACGATCCGGCACAGCCTGCCAGAGATACGGCGACCAGAAGCGTTGCGCAAAAGGCAGGTATTGCTTTGAACCATTTCATTGATTTCTCTCCTTGCATTCATCACACCCGGTTCAGGTAGATCTACAGGGATAAATTATAGTGGAAAGAGCGACTTGCCAATAAGAAATGTGTTGATTATCGAGGAGATAAAATGCGTCGTACTGATGGGATGAAAATTGGAGAGTTTTATTGAAGAGAAGATGGTGCATCCGGGAGGATTACTCGGCTACGCCTCGCCCTACGGGCCGTTGCTGACGCAACGTTATCCTTCCTGGTACTCGCGATAATTTCGCATACCATGCAACAATCGAGATTGCTGTTACTGAGGAGAATATGGTGCATCCGGGAGGATTCGAACCTCCGACCGCTCGGTTCGTAGCCGAGTACT